>DAOTYX010000124.1:0-12014 GCA_034434635.1 Anaerolineae bacterium
CGAATTTCACGGATGGAGAGAAACGAAATTCGTGTCCATTCGTGAAATTCGTGGCGAATTTCAAAGGTTTATCCGCCAACTGCGCAAGTCCTAAAATCTGCTGACCGATTCCCCGCTTTTGGCACTCTGAGCCAGGAACAACACTCAAGAGGGAGACTACCTGGTTTTTCAGTAGGGTCATTATAGCATCATCAGTGGGAGGTCACAAGCCACCGTGGCGGAGGCGTTCCTCCCGCCACATTGCGTTCCCACGCCGGGATGATATAATCGCCTGGCGAGGGAAGGATGGGGAGTGAGCGGCTGTACCGAACCGCGGCGATTGTCATCCATCGCCGCGACCAGGGCGAAGCGGACCGGGTGCTGACCCTCTGCACGCCGCTGGGCAAGATCGTGGCCATCGCCAGGGGGGTGCGCCGGGTGCGCAGCCGCAAGGCCGGCCACCTGGAACTGTTCGTCCACGCCCAACTCTCGCTGGCCCGCAGCCGCTCGTCGTGGGACGTGATCAGCCAGGCGGAGACGGTGGCTGCCCACACGCCGTTGCGCAGCGACCTGCAGCGAGGCACCTACGCCCGCTACGTCGTCGAACTCTACGACCGCTTCGTCGCCGAAGGAGAGGGTGGCCCCGCGCTGTTCGACCTGCTGGCGCGGACGCTGGACTACCTCTGCCAGGGGGGCGGAGAGGAAATCCTGATGCGTGCCTACGAGCAGCGGCTGCTCGCCCTGGTGGGCTTTCGCCCGGAACTGGAGCGCTGCGTGGGAGAGCGGGGTCAACGTCTCTGCGGACGCGTGCTGGAGCCAACAGGGAGTGAACCCTTCGGCCTGGACCCAGAGCGCGGCGGAGCGCTCTGTCCCGAGTGCGCTGCGGACAGCCGCCAGCAGCGCAGTGTGTTGCCGATCTCGCCACCGGCGCTGGCGTTTCTGCTCGCCTGCGGACGGGAGCCCTTCTCGGTGCTGCGTCAACGGACCGCCACGCCGGCGTTGATGGCGGAGGTGGAGCGGGCGGCGCGCCACTACATCACCTATCACCTGGAACGGGAGGTGCGCAGTGGCGCCTTCCTCCGCCGGCTGCGCCGCGAGGAGGCCTGGCCGTTGCTGTGACCCTCGCGATGATCACGGAGAGATGACCGTGCAGAGAACCCGCATAACCTTTCCTATTCTGTTGGCTGCGCTGGTGTTGGCGGCCTGCAACCCGCCTGCCCCGACGGCGACCCCCACACCCTTGCCCAGCGCCACGCCGCCGCCTGTTGTTACCCCTGTCCTGCCCGCTCTGACCCCTGTCCCGCCCACTGCCACTCCCACACCTGCCGGACCTCAACCCCTGCCCGCCAGTCCGCAACAGGTCGAGTTCCAGGCCGAGGATGGTCAGGCGCTGGTTGGCACCTACTACCCGGCAGCGGTCAACCCTGCCCCCGTCGTGGTGCTGATGCACTGGGCTCCCGGCGATGAACGAGATTGGGCAGCGATCGCCCGCTGGCTGCAGAACCGCGGCCTCCCTCTCCCGGTCGACACACCACAGGGGCAGCCCTGGTTGGACCCATCCTGGTTCCCCTCTATGCCCCACTACCTATCGTTCGCTGTCTTCACCTTCACCTTCCGCGGCTGTGAGGGGGGCTGCCAGCGTTTCACGCGCGACGCGTGGCTGCTCGACGCACGGGCAGCAGTGCAGACCGCCCGCGAGTTGGAAGGGGTGGACCCGGAGCGGCTGGTCACCATCGGGGCCAGCATCGGCGCTGACGGCGCGGTGGATGCTTGTGACGCGGGTTGCCTGGGTGCGTTCTCCCTCTCCCCCGGGGCCTATCTTAATGTCCCTTACGACGAAGCCGTCGCCGCCATGGAAGCGCTGGAGCCGCCTCGCCCGGCCTGGTGCCTGGCCGGGGAGATGGATTCCGCTTCTGCGTCCGCTTGTCGCTCTGCCTCCGGCACCCGTTATCGCGCCACAATCTACTCTGGCGCCGAACACGGCATGCTCCTGATCCAGCCGGAGATGGACCCCAACCCCATGGCGCTCATCCTGGAGTTCCTGAGGTCAGCCTTCGGGCTGTAACAATGAGGTTTAGAATGAAACGTCCGCTTACCTTCCAGGAAGTCATCCTCCGTCTGCAGTCCTTCTGGGCCGACCAGGGCTGTCTGATCTGGCAGCCTTACAGCGAGAAGGTCGGCGCAGGGACTGCCAATCCGGCTACCGTGCTGCGCGTGTTGGGACCGGAGCCGTGGAACGTCGCCTATGTCGAACCCTCCTACCGTCCTGCCGACGGCCGCTACGGCGAGAACCCCAACCGCATGCAGTACTACTACCAGTACCAGGTCATCCTCAAGCCCGACCCCGGCGACCCGCAGGAGCGGTTCCTGGAGAGCCTCTACGCCCTGGGCATCCGCCGGGAGGAGCACGACATCCGCTTCGTCGAGGATAACTGGGAAGCCCCGGCATTGGGGGCCTGGGGTCTGGGTTGGGAGGTGTGGCTGGACGGGCTGGAGATCACCCAGTTTACCTACTTCCAACAGGCGGGCGGCCTGCTGCTCGACCCGCCAGCAGTGGAGATCACCTACGGCCTGGAGCGCATCGTCATGTTCCTTCAGGGCGCGCGCTCGGTCTGGGAGATTGACTGGGACGGGGTGCGCACTTACGGGGATGTCCTGTTGCCTTCCGAGGTCGAGTACTGCCGATACAACTTCGAACAGGCGGATGTGGAAGCCCTGCAGCAGATGTACAGCCTGTTCGAGGCAGAGGCGCGGCGGTGTGTGGAGGCTGGCCTGGTCCTTCCGGCCCACGATTACGTCCTGCGCTGCTCCCACACCTTCAACCTGCTCGACGCGCGCGGCGCGGTCGGCGTGACCGAGCGGGCCTCCTTCTTCCGCCGCATGCGCGAACTCTCCTGCCTGATTGCTCAGGCCTACGTGACCCAGCGGCAGGGCCGTGCGGGTTCGCAGGCTTCGGAGTTGCAGACCTCAGGTTCCAACCTGAAACCTGAAACCCTGAAACCTGAAACCCTCCAGCCTGAAACCCTCCAACCCGAAACCCTGCAACCTGAAACCTTTCTCTTGGAGATCCTCACCGAGGAACTCCCCTCCGGCGACCTCGATGACGCGCTGGCGCAGTTGAGAGAGAGGGTGCCGACGCTATTAGAGGAGGAGCGTCTGGATTGCGAGCGGCTGCGTGTGCTGGGCACGCCCCGCCGGCTGGTGGTCCTGGCTGAGGGACTGGCTCCCCGTCAGCGGCCGCTGGAAGAGGTGGTGAAGGGGCCTCCGGCCCGCGCCGCCTTCGATGCCGCCGGCCAGCCGACACCGGCCGCGCAGGGCTTCGCCCGCCGTCAGGGGGTGGAGGTGGGTGACCTGGAGGTGCGCTCGCTCGATGGCGGTGAGTACGTCGTGGCTGTGCGGCGTGTCGAGGGCCGCCCCACCGCCGAAGTGCTGGCCGGACGGCTGCCCGACCTGGTGGCCGGCCTGCGCTTCGGCAAGAGCATGCGCTGGAACAGCAGCGGCTTCGCTTTCTCCCGTCCCATCCGCGGCCTGCTGGCCCTGCTGGGCGACGCGGTCATCCCCTTCACCGTCGCCGGTCTGGTCAGCGGCCGCCGCACCCGCGGCCCGCGCCCCGCCGGCTCCCCAACCCTCGAGGTCCCCAGCGCCGATGCCTACCTCTCGCTGCTGGAGGAGCAGCACATCCTGGTAGACCCCAACCGGCGGCGTGAGGTCATCGCAGAGCAGGTGGCGCGGCTGGCGCAGACCGTGGGCGGGCATATTCCTGATGACCCTGACCTGCTGGCGGAGGTCGCCAACCTGGTCGAACAGCCTACCGCCTTCCTCGGCGAGTTCGACCCGGCCTACCTGGCGTTGCCCTCTACGGTCCTCATCACGGTGATGAAGAAACACCAACGATACTTCCCGGTGATAGCGGGGGGCGCGGAGAGGTCTCCGCAGCCCCACGCCGCCGCCCTTCTCCCTCACTTTATCGCCGTGCGCAACGGCGGTGAGGAGCATCTGGATGTGGTGCGGCGAGGTAATGAGGAGGTCATTCGCGCTCGCTTCGCCGACGCCGACTACTTCTACCGCGAGGACACCCGCCAGCCGTTGGAGTCCTACCTGCCACGCCTGGACACTCTGATCTTCCAGGAACGGTTGGGTTCGGTGCTGGACAAGACCCGGCGACTGGAGCGACTGGTGCCGGCATTGGCCCCGCGCCTGGGGCTAAGCGACGAGGAGGCCGCCACCGCCCTGCGTGCGGCTCATCTATGCAAGGCCGACCTGGCGACGCACATGGTGGTCGAGTTCACCAGCCTGCAGGGGGTGATGGGGCGCGAGTATGCCCTCCGCTCCGGCGAGCCGCCAGCGGTGGCCGAGGCCATCTTCGAGCACTACCTGCCGCGCTTCGCCGGAGACGGGTTGCCGCAGAGCCGGGCCGGGCTGGTCGTCGGGTTGGCCGACCGGCTGGACAGCCTGGCCGGGCTGTTCGCCGTGGGGTTGGTCCCCACCGGTTCCGCTGACCCGTATGGGCTGCGTCGGGACGCGCTGGGGTTGGTACAGAACCTCATCGCCGCCCGGTTGCCGTTCTCCGTGCGCGAGGGGTTGAGCGCCGCCGCGCAACTGCTGCCGGTGGCTGTGGACCCACAGGCGCTGGAGGAAGCCCGCACCTTTGTTGTTGGCCGCCTGCGGGTCCTCCTGCGGGAACAGGGCTTCCGCTACGACGTGGTCGAAGCCGTCCTGGCTGCGCGCGGCGATGACCCCTTCCGCGCGCGCGTGGCGGCGGAGGAGTTGAGCCGCTGGGTTGAACGGGAGGACTGGCCGCGCATTCTCGACAACTATGCTCGCTGCGTGCGCATCACCCGCGAGTTCACCGACCGCTTCCCGCTCGACCCCGCCCGTTTCGTCCAGCCGGTCGAGAAAGAACTGTACACCGCTTATCTGCGCTGCCGGGCGCGGGTGGACGAGGAGAGCAGCGTGGACGAGTTTCTTACCGCCTTTGCGCCGCTGGTGCGGGTCATTGACCGCTTCTTTGCCAGGGAGTCCGGGGTGATGGTGATGGCCGATGACCCGGCGTTGCGGGAGAACCGCCTGGCGCTCCTGCAACACATCGCCGCGTTGGCCGAGGGCATCGTGGACCTGAGCCACCTGGAGGGGTTCTGAAGTTTGTTCAGGGGCTTGACAATCCCTGTAGAATATGCTATGCTCTAGCACGTTATACCCTTCTACGATAGGCCAAGGCACCCGCGGCCAGTTTCCCCCTTTGTCGCGGGCTGTAGGAGGAAAAACTTTCCCATCTGGCAGGCATTCCACTGAGGCAAGGAGGTGATGCCACCCGGAGCGGTTGAAAGAATACCAAAGAGGCCCTCGCGTGATTGAGACGCCCGGCCAGCGTCTCCCCAGTTCGATTCCCGAAGAGGAGGAGAAAAGATGCGAAGGTATGTTTCTGTGGTGTTCGCTCTGCTCATCGTCAGCGCTCTGGCGCTTGCGGGCTGCCGACCGGCCGCTCCTGCGTTCCAGTGCACCGATGCCATCGGCTGTGTAGACATCGCTCCGGGTGCCCCCATCCACATCGCCTACCTGCTGGTCGTGGCCGGCCCCAACGAGACCCTGGGCGTGGACTCGCGCAACGGCATTGAGATCGCCATTGACGACCTGGGCGGCGAGATCCTCGGCCACCCGATCCAGTTCGACGGCCAGGACGGCGGCTGCAGCGCCGAGGGCGGCCAGGCGGCCGGCACGGCGCTGGCAGCGGATTCCTCGATCGTCGCTGTGATCGGCACCTCCTGTTCCAGCGAGGCGCGCGTGGCCGTGCCCCTGCTCTCGCAGGCCGGTTTCGTCATCGTCTCGCCCTCCAACACCGCGCCGGACCTGACCGAGGCGGGCAATCCCAACAACCATCCTGGCTACCTGCGCACGGCGCACAACGACCTCATCCAGGGCGCCCGCGCGGCCCAGTTCGCCATGGAGTACCTCGGGGCTGATGTGGCCGCCACGATCCACGATGGCAGCCTCTATGCCGATAAACTGCAACAGGTCTTCGCCGAGGAGTTCCAGGCCGCTGGTGGGACGATCACCAACCAGGAGGCGGTCGCTCCAGAGGCGACGGACATGAGCCCGGTGCTCACCCGCATCGCCGCTGGTCATCCCGACATGATTTACTACCCGATCTTCCTGCCCGCCGGCTGCTTCATCACCATGCAGGCGCGGGCGAACCCCGACCTGGCGAACGTGGCGCTGATGGGCGCGGACGGTCTGTTCTCGCCGGACGTCGTGGAAGCGTGCGGTGACGCCGTCGAGGGCTTCTACGTCTCCAGCCCGATCATCAGCGGCGCGGCCTATGACGAGTTCGTCGCCAAGTACCAGGAGAAGTTCGGGACCACGCCGATCAGCATCTTCCACGCTCACGCCTACGACGCGATGATGATGATCGCCGCAGCCATCCAGAAGGTGGCGGTGCAGGATGCCGACGGCACGTTGCACATCGGCCGGCAGGCGCTGCGCGACGCAATGTACGCCACGGAGAACTTCCAGGGGCTGACCGGCGTCCTGACCTGCACGCCGACCGGCGACTGCGCCAACCCGACGATCGGTGTCTACCAGTACCACGTCGGGCAGTACCCGCCAGAGTTGATCTGGCAGCCCTCGGACTGACGTCACAACGGGTCAATGCAGTGAGGGGCGAGGGCGACCTCGCCCCTCAACGGAATTACATCCGGCGTCTCTGCCCAACCTATGTCATTTTGGCATCCAGTCTTCAACGTTCAAGGACAAAGGCGGTTCGTAGTGCGCGCTCCAGCCCCCTGCGGCGCTGAAGCGTCCACTACGAACCGTGTTGTTGTTTGCCCGGCACAAACCCGGCTTCGTAGTGTGCGCTTCAGCGCGCTGTTGAACGGCTGGCAAATCTCGAGGTAAGGAGCAGCGCTATGCTTCGTAAGTGGCTTCAGCGGATCACAGCCACCGACGTTGTGGTTTGGGGGATCGGGTTGGTCATCCTTGTGGCTGTTGTCTGGGGCTCGCTGATCACCCTTGGCCTGTCCCCCGCCTCTCCCTACGCCTTTCCGGGCAAGTACACCTGGGAGCAGTGGGCCGACCTGATCATCCGTGGCCTCGCCCTGGGTGGCATCTACGCCCTGATCGCCCTTGGCTACACCCTGGTGTACGGCATCCTGCGCATGATCAACTTCGCCCACAGCGAGGTCTTCATGAGCGGGCCGTTCACTGCCGCTTTTATCGCCATCGCCCTTGCCTCTTCCGGCTTCCTGGACCGCTACCCTCTCCCCTCCCTGCTGCTGATCACCCTGGTCTCAGCAGTGGTCTCTATGACGATCGCCATCCTGCTGGAGCGTATCGCCTACCGACCGTTGCGCAACGCTCCGCGTCTGGTACCGCTGATCACCGCCATCGGCGCCTCTTACTTCCTGCAGTACACCTTCCGCGGGCTGTACGGCTCTGGCGTGACGGCCTACCCCACCATCGCCGCCCTGCAGGGAGCGTGGACGGTCGGGCCGCTGCAGATCGGCAAGACGCAGGTGGTGATCATCATCAGCGCCCTGCTGATGATGCTGCTGTTGTACTATCTCACGCAGCGGACCAAGATGGGTAAGGCCATGCGCGCCGTCTCCGAAGACAAAGAAGTGGCTGCGCTGATGGGTGTAGATGTGGACCGCGTCATCGTGGCGACCTTTGCCATCGGCGGCGCTTCGGCTGGCGTGGCCGGCATCCTCTACGCGCTGATGTTCCCGGTGGTCAACTTCTACATGGGCTTCTACCCGGGGATCAAGGCCTTCACCGCGGCAGTGCTGGGAGGGATCGGCAACGTGCCCGGCGCCTGGTTAGGAGCCATGATCCTGGGTCTGCTCGAATCCCTCGGCCCGAACCTGTTCCTGGACGGCCTGGGTATCCCTGCTCCCTATCAGCTCAAGGACGCCATCGCTTTCATCATCCTGGTGTTCATCCTCATCTTCCGCCCCACGGGCATCCTGGGGGAGCGCATCACGCAGGCCAAGGTGTAAGGAGGCAGCATGTCAACCCGCTCTTCTACAGTCTGGAAGCAGGCCGTGCGTAACGGATTGATCGGCGGAGCCGTGGTCGTGCTCCTGTCGCTGGTCGGTATGGTCGTGGCTTTTAGCCAACGGTACATCGTCAGCGGCCTCTTCACAATGGGGCACGTCCTGCTCCTGGCGCCGCTGCTGCTGATGGGTTACAGCGCTGCCCGCCGGGCAGGGACCTCCTCCATCGGCATTCTGCTGCTTTCAGGGGCGCTGGCCGGGCTGGTAGGCGGAGTGGTGGTTGCCGCCCTGGTGTTCATCGGGCAGGTCGTCAACCTGCGCGCTGTTCTCGTCAGCGCCTCGCCTGAGCTCTACCGGACACTGGCCTTCGGGGTGCCGCTCCCCCTTGGTGCGTGCATCGCCCCGCTGGCAGGGCTGGTGGCCGGCGCAGCGGGCGGTGTGGTCTCACTGGTGCCGTCCAGATACCGAAACGTGATTCTCGAGCCGATCCTGATCGTCCTGCTGCTCGGCCTGTTGCGCGACCTGTTCGTGAACATGCTGCTGAACTGGGGATGGGTTGGCTTCCTGTTCCGCTGGCTGTTCGCTGCCACGGGCATGTCGGTGATCGGAGCCATCGTGGTCCTGGTGGTGGGCGGCGGGCTGACCTTCTGGCGCGAGTGGAGACGACAACAGGCCAAACGGCCGCCGCGCCCCCCGCAGCAACAGATGGTGATCCGGGTGGTCTCCATCATCATCCTCATCGTTGTCCTGATCTTTCTGCCCCGCATTCTGGGCACTTTCTTTAGCGAGATCCTGGACAACGTCGGCCTGTTCGTCCTGATGGGGTTGGGGTTGAATATCGTCGTTGGCCTGGCAGGGCTGCTCGATATGGGCTACGTGGCCTTCTACGCCATCGGCGCCTACGTGATGGGTGTGCTGACCTCGCCGGAACTGGGCTTTTTGGGCCTCTCCTACTGGGCGGCCGTGCCTATCGCCCTGGTGGGCGCGGCGCTGGCTGGCATCCTTCTCGGCCTGCCGGTGCTCAAGATGCGCGGCGACTATCTGGCCATCGTCACCCTGGGCTTCGGCGAGATCGTCCGCCTGGTGGTCGGTTCCGACTGGCTGCGCCCATACCTGGGCGGCAGCCAGGGCATCCAGCTGATCGCTCAGCCCCGCATCGGTCCTATCGTGTTGAACACCCAGCAGGAACTCTACTATCTGATCCTGATCGGCTGCCTGTTGGCGGCGTTCATCGCCTGGCGGCTGAAGGACTCCCGCATCGGGCGCGCCTGGATGGCGGTCCGGGAGGATGAAGATGTCGCCCAGGCGATGGGCATTAACACCGTCACCACCAAGCTGATGGCCTTCGCTATGGGCGCGCTGTTCGCCGGTCTGAGTGGGACGATCTTCGCCGCCAAGTTGCAGTCCACCTACCCCCACAGTTTCAACGTGCTGGTCTCGATCAACGTGCTCAGTCTGGTCATCATCGGCGGGATGGGCAGCATGCCGGGTGTCGTCGTCGGTGCGCTGGCGCTGATGGGTCTACCTGACCTGCTGCGCGAGTTCGCCGAGTTCCGCTACCTCGTCTACGGGGCGCTGTTGGTGACGATGATGCTGGTGCGCCCAGAGGGGCTGTGGCCAGAAGCAAGACGGAGACTCGAACTGCGCGAGGAATAGCCTCTTTCGTCCTTCCGCAGGTCCAGAAGGAGCATAGAAATGTACGTTCTGGAAACCCGAAAACTGACCAAACGCTTTGGTGGCCTCGAGGCGCTCAAGGAGGTGGACCTGCAGGTCAAAGAGGGGGCGATCCACAGCATCATCGGGCCGAACGGTGCTGGCAAGACCACCCTCTTCAACTGCGTGACCGGCTTCTACCAGCCGGAAGAAGGGGACATCCTGCTGAAGGGGCGGTTGTTGAACGGCCTCTCACCTGACCGCGTCGCGCGTCGGGGTGTCGCCCGCACCTACCAGAACATCCGCCTCTTCAAGAACATGACCACGGTGGAGAATATTCTGGTCGGCATGCACTGCCACCTCAAGTCGGGGTTGCTCAACGGGATCATACGCGATCCCGGCACCATGCGTGAGGAAAGGGAAGCGGTGGCCGAAGCCTTGCGTCTGCTCCGCTTCATGGGCCTGGAGGGCATGGGGGACATGCTGGCGAAGAACCTGCCCTACGGCAGTCAGCGCCGGCTGGAGATCGCCCGCGCCCTGGCCAGCAAGCCTTTTCTCCTGCTCCTCGATGAGCCGACCGCGGGCATGAACCCCAGCGAGACGCAGGACATGGTGAACCTCATCCGCCGCCTGCGCGACGAACTGGGTATCACCATCCTGCTCATCGAGCACCAGATGCGCGTGGTGATGAGTATCTCCGAGACGATCACCGTGCTGGACTACGGGGCGAAAATCTGCGAAGGGCCGCCAGCCGCAGTCCAGTGCGACGCCAGAGTGATCGAGGCCTACCTGGGGAAAGGCTCCGTCCGTGACGCCCTGGCGGCTGCCTCACTCCAGGCGGCTGCCCTATCTCAGGCCGAGCCAGCCGCCGGCCCGGCGAGTTGACGGAGGGCCCCATGCCTCTTCTCGAACTGGAAAACGTACACGCGTACTATGGTTACATCCACGCTCTGAAGGGCATCTCGCTCTCTGTGGATGAGGCCGAGATCGTGACCCTGATCGGGGCGAATGGCGCCGGCAAGACCACCACGTTGAGGACGATCAGCGGCACCCTCCCGGTGCGTGAGGGCGCCGTCCGCCTGGCTGGCGAGAGCCTGCACACCTACCGGCCCCACGAGATCGTCGCCAAGGGCGTCGTCCAGGTTCCTGAAGGCCGGCGCGTCTTCTTCCGCATGACGGTGACGGAGAACCTCGAAATGGGGGCGTTCACTGCCACTGACCGGCGACAGATTGCGGAAAACATGGAGCGGGTGTTTGCCCTGTTCCCGCGCCTCAAGGAGCGTCGCCGTCAGCTGGCCGGCACGTTAAGCGGCGGCGAGCAGCAGATGTTGGCCACTGGCCGGGCCCTGATGTCCAACCCGCGCGTGTTATTGCTGGACGAGCCCTCAATGGGCCTGGCCCCGGTGCTTGTGGACAGCATCTTCGAGACGATCCAGGAACTCCACCGCGCCGGGACGACCATCCTGCTGGTCGAGCAGAACGCGCGCATGGCCCTCCAGGTGGCCGACCGGGGCTACGTGCTTCAGACCGGAGAGATCGTGCTCAGCGGTACGGCAGAGGAACTGCGCACCAACGAGATGGTCCAGCGGGCTTACCTGGGCCTCACATAGAGTGCAAAGGGGCCCCTGGCGGGTCTGTGACCCGCCGAACGCCGGTCACAGACCGGATTTGAGGGGAAAGATGTGGGGGTTTGGGGCGAGCGGCGAAGCCGCCTGCCCCAAGCCCCCACAGTTCTCCCTCCCCTCTCCCGCCGTCGCAGGCGAGGAGGAGAGGGGAGGGATCAGAGGGTGGGGCGAGGGAATCTCCCTGTGCGTAAACCTCCTGCGCGTATCTGCGGAGAAGTGCCGCGCGCTCCTACACCACGTTGTACTCCCTGTTCCCTTCTTCCATCTGAAAGCGGTCAATGTACAGCGAGGTAATGTCCAGCGTGTGCGCCCTGCCGTCCAGTATCTCCTCCGCCAACAGCAGGCCACAGACGGGGCCGTGCATGAAGCCGTGGCCGCTGAAACCGCCGACGCAGTAGAACCCCTCCACCTGTGGAATGCGGCCCAGGATGGGGTGCGCGTCGGGCGAGACCTCGTACAGGCCGGCCCAGTGGCTGGCCAGCCCCGCGCGCTCCAGAATCGGCAGCCGCTTCATCGCCGCCTCCAGGTGTACTAACTCCCATTCCGGGTCTACTGACTGATCGAAACCCACCGGTTCGTTGGGGTTCGACATCCCGGTCAGGATGCCCGGTCCCTCGCGGTGAAAGTAGAGGGATTGGGCAAAGTCAATGACGAAGGGAAAGTCGCGAGGAATCTCCGGCAGCGGGCCGGTGACGACGATCTGGCGGCGCACGGGCACGACGGGGATCTCCACTCCAGCCATCCGTCCCACCACCCCCAGCCACGGCCC
>DAOTYX010000125.1:0-24648 GCA_034434635.1 Anaerolineae bacterium
GTCGCGCACCTCCAGGTAGACGCGCGGCGCCACGCGCAGGTGCTCGATGAAACGCTGCGGCAGGCCCAGCAGGCGCAGCGTGTCACCCGCCGGGGCGGTGTCCCAGACGATGCGCTCGTACCGGCCGTCGCGCACCCGCTCCAGGATATAGTCCAGCAGGAACTCCTCCTGGATGCCAGGAGCCAGCGCCACGTAGTCCACCACCTCGTCGTAGGGCAGGTCCACCAGGGCTGCGGCGGCCTGGTAGACCTCTGGGCCGAACTTCTCCTTCCAGCGGCTCATCACCTGGTCGGGGTCTATCTCCAGGGCGAAGAGGTTGTCGGCGCCGGGCACGGGCCGCTCGACCGGACCGATCTCGGTCTCGAAGATGTCGGAGAGGGATGGGGCCAGGTCGCTGGAGATGATGAGGGTGCGTTGGCCGGCGCGGGCGAAGTGCAGCGCCGTCGCCGCCGAAGTGGTGGTCTTTCCGACCCCGCCCTTGCCGCCAAACATCAGCACGCGCTTGGTTGTGTGGTCCAGTTCTTTCAGAGACATCGTCGGTCCAACTCGTGTAACTTCTTGCCCCTGGGCCATCCGCACTTGACCACAGACCACCGACCACCACGGCGGAGCGGTGGTCTGTGGTCTGTCGTCGGTGGTCAGGCGCTGAGCAATGACCGCTCCTGCGCTACGGAGCGATCATCTCCAGTTGAGCGAAGTCGTCCGGCCCCAGATCGTCTACCGGCTGCTGGGAGAGAGTATATGCAGAGAGCATCTCCTCCTGCGTCGGCGTGAGGTCGGCAGGCCAGGCCAGGTCGAGGATGCGCGGGTAGTTGTTGCCATCGGGCCGCCCGCCGATGCGCCACTGGGCAGCGACCGGCTCCAGGTCGCGCAGGTTGTTGATGCCATAGCCGTCGTGGCTCATGAGCAGTACCGCGTACTGCCAGTTCTGCGGGTCATCCCCCAGGACAGCGCGGGGTACCCGGACCGTCACCTTGCGCTGACCCGGGTCGGGTAGCACCTCCACCTGCACGCTCACCGGCTGCGGGGTACCGTCAGCACCCACCTGGTAGAGGGTGGGGGTCCAACCGTTGACCCACAGAGCGTAGTCCCAGCCGTAATCGGCAGTGAGCGCGGCGTTACGGGCGGGCAGCAGCAGCCGTGACCCGCTGGCAGGGCCGTCCTGGTCAATGTAGATGTCGAAGGCCTGGACGGAGAGGCCCGCGGGCCCGTTCCAGACGTTCTCCACCGGCCCCCGGAGGGTGAACTTGAAGACGATGTTCTCCTCGTCGTAGCCCACGCTGAAGCCGGTCAGGTCGAATACGCCAGGCTGGAAGACCGCGTCGGTGGGGTAGGTGTAGGACCCAGGCCCGTGATCATCCCCTTCAGGGTCGGTCATCTCCAGCACCAGCGTCGTCCGTCCCAGGTCGGGCACGACCAGTTGCGCGGGACCGGTGTCGGGCAGGCGCGCCACGTCACTGGCCGCCTCGGTCGTCCCCTGGCTGAGGACCAGGCGCAGGCTGAGCCGATCGCCGGTATCCAGCCGGGTGCCCGTGCCGGCCACCTGCGGGGCCAGGATCGCCAGGGGCAGGGCCACTTCCAGCGTCGTGTCGTGGATGGCCGCCTCACCTACCGCCTGCGGCGACACCCATCCGCCCTCGCCGTCGGCCTGGTAGAGCGTGATGCTCTCCAGGGTGGCATTGGCGGAGTAGACCAGTTCCAGCAGATGGGTCGCGCCGAAGCCCAGCACCGTCCCCGCCCCACCCCAGCGGGAGAAGGGATTGCTCCTCTCCGCGCCGGGCGCCGTCAGGTAGAAGCCGACAGTGGTGCGGGCGATGGGGGCACTGGCCGTCGTCAGCGCCGCCCAGTTGTAGCGCGTGTCCAGGCGCAGGTAGAGATTCTGCGCGTCGAAACCGTAGGCCATGCCGGTGAAGACCTCGTTCTCCTCCGCGGCCTGGTAGAGACCTCCCGCGTCCCACTCCCCGGCAGCCGCCACGCCGTCTATCACCGGGGAGATCAGCCCCGTAGCGGGCTGGCTGGGCGGCTGAGCGCGCTGCGGGATGACCGGCACATCCAGGAAGGTGGGCGGCTCTTCTCCCAGCAGGCGACAGACGTCCTTCAGCGTCTCGCGGAACTGCATGTCGAAAGTCTCGTCCTGCCCGGAATCCTGGTCCGCCCCGTACCACCAGAACCAGTCCGACCCCTCGGCGATGTACATCATCTCCTGGGCAGCGGCCAGGCTGGCGGGGTCCGTCTGGCGGATGCCCCGCTCGTACTTGGCCAGCAGTTCGCGCACCTGGCGCAGGTACTCCCAGGCGGTGTTCTCTTCCTCCTCGCCGATCCAGGTGGAGTAGGTGCCATCAATCCACGAGCCGGCCCACAGGTCCTCGATCGTCCGCTGGTCGGGGAAGAGGGCCAGGTACTCCGAGGGAGTGACAGTGACGATGGTGGGGTCGTTGGAGAGCCCCTGGTAGAGGGCGTGGAGGAAGTCCTTGCCATCGTTGTCGTAGTACTCCCAGGCGTTTTCACCGTCGAGGATGACGGTGACCAGGTGCGGGCCCTCAGCCCCCTGCTCGCGCAACTGATCGTGGATGTTGTGGATACGCCGGATGAAGTCCGCAGCGGCCACGTTGCCGGGCAGGCCGGAGTAGGCGAAACCCACCTTGTCGGACAGAGCGTGGTCGCGGAAGACCATCGCCACGGGGATGCCGTCGGCCCCCTGGACGTAGTAGGGGCGGTAGAGGGCATCGGCCTCCTGCACGGTGTCCTCACTGTCACGGCCGAATGCACCCAACCCCAGCGACTGGGCCAGCACCATTTCGTCCGAGGCCATCCACTGGATGCCTGCCCGCCCGATCATGTTGACCACCTCCTGGGCTACGGAGCCCTCCGCGGGCCACATGCCACGGGGGTCGGCGCCGAAGTGGTCGCGGTAGGTCTCGACCCCCAATGCCAGTTGGGCGACGGCGTCCTGGCCGTAGCGGAAGGGAGGCGTGGGCAGTTCGGCCTGCGGCATGGCGACCTGGGCCAGGTTGGTGTCCAGGAGCAGCGGGAGGATGGGGTGAGCGAAGGGGGTCATCGTCACCTCGATCTGGCCCGCCTCCTGCAGGCGGCGGTGGAGGGGTATGACCTCGCGCAGGATGCGCAGGTGCTCGTTGAGCACAGTGACCTTGTCTTCTTCGGTGAAGTCGCGCCCCCGGGCCACCAGCGACGCCAGCGGCTCCTGCGCCAGAAATTCAGGGTCGGTCCAGCCCAGGTTGAACAGCACCTGCAGGTCGCGGTAGTCCTGGGTCGTCCAGGTCTCCATCGCCTGACGGATGGCAGCATCGCTGGCGCCGGGCCGCATCCCCTGAAGTTCGACATAGCGGGGGAAGCGGCGGATGATCTTGGGGTTGATGTCGAAGAAGTAGCGCAGGATGAACCACTTCTGGTCATCGGTGAGTTGATCGGCGGGGACCATGGTCATCTCCCAGTACATATCGGTGGCCCCGTCGGCGAAGTCGTCCAACTGACGGATGAGGCTGGGGGTGATGTTGAAGGCAACATGGATGTTGGGGTACTGCTCCAGGATGGCGGCCATGTCGTAGTAGTCCTTGGCCGCGTGGAGCCGTACCCAGGGCTTGGCGTAGATGCCCGTCTCCGGGTCGCGGTAGTAGACCGGCTGGTGCTGATGCCAGATGATGGAGAGGTAAATAACGTCCTCCGGCGAAGGGGTGACGGTGGCAACGGTCGTCGGGGAGACGGTGGGCGTGGGGGTAGCCGTGGGGCGGCAAGAAGTGAGAAGCAAGATCGCCAGAGTCAAGAGCACGAATAAGAGACGAGATGTCCTGGTCATCCTGTCCTCCTGAGCATCCCGACCGCCTTCCTGCGGACGGTGGAATGCGGTTTGTAACGGCTCAGCGCGGCGAGCAGTTGCCCCGCACCGCAAAGCGACAGTATAACGCAGAAATGAGAAGGCGCAACTCCGGGCTTTCCTGCACCGGGCATCCCATCTACGCCGCGCTGGCGCGGTCGGCCAAGTCCCCTGCGAACCGCCAGGTCCTGGAGCAGATGGCGGCTGACGAGCGACGTCACTACCAGTTCTGGCGGACGCATACCGGGCAGGACGTCAAACCAGACCGACTCAAGATGGCCATAGCCCGCACAGGCAGGCTTTGCAGGCTCTCACCGCGCTTCAGTCGTCAGGCGACGAGAAGCAAAACCAATCATAGGCCACAGCCAGCGGACGCCGGTCGGAACTCCCGCCGCCGGTCTGGTCGAACGGGGCGACCAGACGGGTGTGGCGCAGTTCCAGCCGATTGACCCCCGCCGACACCACCTCCCCCGGCACGGTGACCGTGTACGTCTCCCAACTCCTGGTAAGCCCGAACTGGCCGATCGGCTCCCCGTTGACGCGCAGAGTCACCTCCTGCCCGTCAGGATAGGCCAGGGCGCGCAGGGTGAGGCGATAAACGTGCCCCACCGGCAGCGCCAGGCGCACGGTGCTGGTGGACACCTGGCCAGCCCAGCGTCCAATCACCCCGCCGATGTCTTCCGCGCGATACCAGCCACGCTCCAGATAGCGCCCATCCTCGCCACCGCCGATGTCCAGGCAGCCATCGGGCGGCAGGCTCAGCGCCTCCAGGGGTACCTGGTCGGCGGGGGTGAGCACCTGCAGGCGCACCTGGTCGTGCTGGGTGTGCACGCGGGGATCGCGGCTGAAGGTCCGCTCTTCCAGCGGCACCAGCCGCCCGTCGTCGCTGAGGGCCGAGAGCGCCTCATCGGGGAACTGCTCGCGGTCGAAAATGACCACGTAACGGATGGGCCCCTGCACAGCAGCACGGACGGCAGCAGGATCGAACCGGTAGAGGTACACCAGGCGATAGGCCGGCAGTTCCACCTGCACGGCGCGGAAGGAGCCGGCAGCGGCCACCACCGTCTCCTGCGGCGGGTAGCGAGCGGCCACGTAAGCGGCAGCCTGGACTGGCGGAGCGGGGATTGCGCTCAACTGCGCCGCCAGCGGCAGGGTCAGCCGGAGCAGACCGAAGGCGGCAAAGGCCAGGGCCACCGGAGCCAGCCAACGCGGCCGGCGCAACTGCGCCCACCCGCTGGCTATCAGCAGTGCGAGCGGCGGCAGAAGCGGCAGGAGCAGCCGCGGGCGGTCGAGCGCTTCGAACAGGAAGACCTGTGCGGCCACGACGGCTGCCCACCCCGCCAACAGCCACGTCCGCGACCGGCGCCAGTCGGCAGTGACCAACCCTGGGAGGACGACCACGGCAACCATCACGGCGCGGGCAACCTGCGGCCAGCCCCAGCGGGCGTAGAGGGTCAGCCCTACGGTGTGCAACAGAAGCGTGTCAGCGAAGGCCACTGCTCGCCCACGCAGCGCCAGCGCGGTCAGCGACGCGCCGAACAACGAGTCCGCCTGCCGGACGTGGGCCGAGTGGGCGGTCAGGTGGGTCAGGTAAACGGAGAGGCCACCCACGGTGCGAAGAGTGGGCAGCAGCCAGAACAGCACGCCGCCAGCAAAAGCCAGCGCCCCCAGGCCCAACCCTTGCAGTGGACGGCGCAACCGGAGATGGCGGACAATCAGGCCCGCCAGCAAGAGAAGCGTCGGCAGGCTGTCCTGCGGTCGCAGCCCAAGGCCAAGCCCGGCGACAAGGGCACCAAGGACGAAGCCAAGCGGCCTTTCTCGACCCCGCCACAGGGCCCACATGGCCAGCAGCGTCAGCGCCAGGCCCGGCGTGTCGCTGAGTGCCTTCTCCGCCGTCAGCCAACCCATCGGCGAGAGGCCCACCAGCAGCGCCGCCCCCGCCCCGGCCAGCGGACGCCGCTCGCCCAGGCCGTACACCCCCAGCGCTACCCCTACCCCGGCCAGCGCGCCCAGCAGCGTGAGCGCGGAGCGAGCGTCCTGGCACACCGCCAGCAGCAGCCGCCCCAGCGCCACGTAGACCGGAAAGCCCGGCGGCTGCGGCTGCTGCAGGTCAAGGCTGAACTGTCGCAGGGCCAGGGCGAAACTGTAGGAGTCGAAATCGTCCAGTGAAGCGCTGCGGAAGGCCAGGTACAGCGGGAGGAGCACCGCCAGCAGGAGCAGGGCAGGGACAGAGCGGGTAGCCAGATGACGAACCGCTTTCACGCGCATAGGCAGAACCTCTTTCCGAAAACCGAGTATATCACCTTGCCGGGCGCAAGTCCAACCGTCTGCGGATTGACCTGCCCTGACGATTATGCTATACTGTTCTGCGGGATAAGGGCGATGCCCAGCAGCGACGTACAGTTCCTCACCGCCGAGCAGGCGCGGTTCCTGGTGGAGGTGGCCGAACAGGCCCGGGCACGGCTGAGCCGCTTCGCCGGCTACGACGTCACCTATGACGCCACGGCGCTGCAGCTCCTCGACGAATGGATCGAACGGACATTGAAGCAGTCCCCCCACCCCTCTCAGGAGATGCAGACGTTGTGGCTTGCCTTTCTGGGTGAGGCCTTTCGCCGCCGCTTCGAGGGAGAGTGGGTGGTGCACCAGGACGGAGGCCGCACCCTGGCGATCCTCTGCCCCGCTGCCGACGGCGGCCTGCGCATGGTCGAGGTGGCTCAGCGGGTCCGCCAGCGCATCCGCGAGGGTTTCAGCGCCTCGCTGGCCCTCTTCTATCTCAGCGAGAGCATCCTGCTCAAGCAGCGCAGAGACTTTCTATGATTGAAGCCCTGCGCGTTGTTCGCCGCGCCGGACGTGCGCTGTTCGAGGAAGCGGCGACCCTGTTCCTGTTGAACATCCTCGTCACGCTGGCGCTGTTCCTGGTCATCCCGTTTCCCCCGGCGTTGGCGGGGTTGTGGTCGGTGGCTCGCCGCATCGCCGAGGGACGCATCGTGCGCCTGCACGACGGGTGGGACGGCTTCATCCGCTACTTCTGGCCGGCGTGGGGGTTGACGCTGATCAACCTGGTCGTTGTCGCGCTGATCGCCTACAACTTCTGGTTCTACAGTCCCGCCGGCCCCCTCACCCTGTCCCCGTCGCTGCACGCGGCGCTTCAGGGGGTTTGGGTCGCCCTCCTGGCGCTATGGGGAGCGTGGCAGATGTACGTCTTCCCCCTCGTGCTGGAGCAGGAGCGACCCCATCTGCTGCGGGCGATGGGACAGGCGCTACGACTGCTGGTCGAGCATCCGGCCTACAGCCTGGTCTTCCTGGTGATCATCGCCCTGCTGGTGGTCTTCAGCGTACTCCTGCAGGGACTGGGGGTCTTCTTCACCCCGGCGGTCGTCGCCCTGCTCACCGTCTTCGCCACGCGCCGCCTGTTGGGGCGGGAGGACCCCGAACCGTAGCGCCGCGCGCCAGAGGTTGGCGCGGATGCGCGCCTGGCGCGGACCGAAGCCGCGCAGAAGGGCCTCGACCTGCGCGCGGGTGGAGTGGGCCGCCTGGGGACAGTCCGGCGGCGCCGGAAAGCCTGCCGCATGGGCATACCGCGCCAGTTCCGCCGCCGTCAGGTAGATGAGCGGGCGGATGACCGTCACCCGCCCACCGAAGAACGAGACGCGCGGCTCGAGGGTTCCCAGCCGGCCGGCGAAGAGCAGGTTGATCAACGTGGTGGCGGCGGCGTCATCGGCATGATGGCCCAGGGCCAGTTTCCCGCAGCCCAGGTCGGCAGCGGCCAGGAACAGCGCCTTACGCCGGTTCCAGGAGCAACGGAAGCAGTTCAGCGGCAACGGCTCATCCGGCGGCAGCAGCAAGGGCACGAAGCGATACTCCACTCCCAACTGCTGAAACCACGGCTCCAGGTCCGCGCGCAAGTCCGGGAGACCCGCGGATGCGCCGTCAACGTGGAGCGCCACCAGGTCGTAGGTGAAGGGGACCTGCTGGCGGTAACGCAGCAGCAGGTCGAGCAGCGCCCGGCTGTCCTTGCCGCCGGAGACTGCCACTGCCACGCGGTCACCTGGCGCCAGCAGGTCGAACTCCTTGCAGGCCCGGGCGACCTTCCGCAGGAGGAAAAAGGCCACGCGTTCTGGGTCGGGCATTTCCAACCTTCATTCTACCACATCTCGCGGTCGCCCGCGACTGGACACACAAAAGCGAGAATTATGAAGTATAATAGTATCTGGCTACCGTCATGTTAGCCCGCTCTCGTCACAATTCCAGCGTAAGGAAATGGTAATGGCAAGATGAACACAGAAGATATTGTGACCAAGTTAAGAGAATTGAAACCCACAATCGCCGCTCGTTACAAAGCAAGGGAAATCAGCCTCTTTGGTTCTTTTGTTCGTGGGGAACAAAATGCAAGCAGTGATATTGACATCTTGGCGGAGTTTGATGATGGAGCAGATCTATTTGATTTGATAGGACTGACATTGTACCTGGAAGAGATACTCCAGCGCCACGTGGACATTGTTCCTAAACGCGCTCTTCGGGCAGAGTTGCAAGAAACAGTTCTCCGTGAGGCCATTGCTATATGAGAGACTATACCCTCTACCTGAAAGACATCTTGGCGGCGATAGACAGCATTGAAAGATTCACCGCGGGAATGGATTTGGACGCATTTCAGGCGGATGACAAGACCACGAGTGCCGTGATGAGAAAACTTGAAGTCATCGGCGAAGCCGTAAAACAGATACCTGATGAAATACGCCAGAGACATGTCCAAGTTCCGTGGCGGGAAATGGCGGGGATGAGAGACAAGTTGATTCACTTCTATTTTGGTGTAGATTACCGTCTGGTTTGGAGAGCCATCAAGGAGCGGCTTCCTCAAGTCAAAAGGGAGATTCAGAAAATACTGCAAGAAGCGGGCTAACCACTCGCTCCAGCCGATGCCTCGCTGCGCTCGGCGCGGCTGAGCTCGGTGCCGTTCTACTGGTGGCCGCTCGCGCTTCTGAGCCGGCCGCTGTGGTTTGTATACGCAGCGCTGTTTGTAGTTGCTACCATCCTGAACATCACGTCTCACTAGCGCAACCGCTCGTCGCGCCGTGGGTTACTGGCAACGGGCATGGTGAAGGGGCAGACGAGCATCGGGAGATGCTCTTCGTCGAGAATCAGGACAGTGCGAGATGAGAAGAACTTACCTGTTGTTGACGTTGTTGACGCTGCTGGCCAGCCTGATCGGCGCGACGGGGGCGAGCGCGCAGCCGGAGCGCGTCGTCTACGTGCTCACCTCGGACGACGCCGTCACCACGGCAATGGCCGACTACATCGCCCGTGGCATCCGCCTCGCCGAGGAGCGCGGGGCTGAAGCGGTGGTCATCCGCCTGGACACCCCAGGAGGGGACGTCACGACCACCATCCGCATCATGGAAGAACTGGAGAACGCGGAGGTGCCGGTCATCGTCTACGTCTGGCCGCGGGGAGGGATGGCTGCCTCCGCCGGGACACTGATCCTCCTGGCCGCCCACGGCGCCGCGATGGCGCCGCGCACGACCATCGGCGCCGCCCACCCGGTCTCCGGCAGCGCCGAAGAACTGCCCGCCGACTACGCCGAGAAGATCACCAACGTGATGGTCGAGCATGCGGGGCTCTTCGCCGCGCGGCGCGGCCAACAGGCGGTAGACTGGGCCGAGCGGATGATCCGCGAGAGCGCCACCGCCAGCCCGGAAGAGGCGCTGGAGATGGGGGTGATCGACCTGGTAGCGGAGGATCTCGACGCGCTGCTGGACGGCTTCGATGGGCAGACGGTGACGTTGGGCAACGGCCAGGAGGTGACGCTGCACACGGCCGACGCGGCGGTACAGGAGGTGCCGATGACCCTCATCGAGCAACTGCTGTCGGCGCTGATCAACCCCAACGTGGCCTTCATCCTGCTGACCATCGGCGTGCAGGCGATCCTGATCGAGATCTCCTCTCCTGGCGGCTGGGTCGCCGGGGCCATCGGGGTATTCTGTCTCGCCCTGGCTGCCTACGCCCTGGGGGTGCTCCCCTTCAACGTGCTCGGCCTGTTGCTCCTGGCTGGCGCCTTCGTGCTGTTCATCCTGGACATCAAAGCGCCGACCCACGGTGCGTTGACCGCTGCCGGGGTGGCGACCTTCATCGCCGGCGGGTTGATCCTGTTCAACGCCCCGGTGGCCTCACCCTATGGGCGACTGTCGGTCCCGCTGGTGATCACTATCGGCGTGTTGACCGCCCTCCTGTTCGCCTTCGTGGTGGCCAAAGCGGTGCGGGCACACAAGCACCGTCCAGTGACCGGGCGGGAGGGTTTGATCGGGCAAACCGGCGTGGCGAAGACCCCCCTGGCTCCGGAGGGCATCGTGTTGGTAGCGGGAGAGCGCTGGCAGGCCACCGCTGAAGACGGTCCCATCGCCGCCGGGGAGTCCGTCCAGGTGACCTCCATGGAGGGACTGCGGCTGCGCGTGCGCCGCGCGTGACTATGGAGAATCAGACACTCCCGTCCACCACCCCACCCCTCGTTGTCGAGGGGCTGAACTTCCGTTACCGCACCCGTCCGGATGCGGCGCTCCACGACTTCTCTATGACCCTGGAGCGCGGCGAACTGGTGCTGGTCGCCGGCAGCAGCGGATGCGGCAAGACGACCCTCATCCGCTGCATCAACGGCCTCATCCCCCGCAGTTACCGTGGCGAACTGAGCGGGCGCATCCTGCTGCACGGCCAGGAGATCAGCGGGATGCCGCTGTCGCGCATCTCCCAGATCGTGGGCACGGTGCTGCAAGACCCCGAACGGCAGATTCTGGGGGCGCACGTCTTCACAGAGGTCGCCTTCGGCCTGGAGAACCTGGCCCTGCCGCGGGAGGAGATCCGCCAGCGCGTGGAGGAGACGCTGGAGTACCTGGGCATCGCCCACCTGCGGGACCGGCAGACCTTCAACCTGTCGGGCGGGGAGAAGCAGAAGGTCGCGCTGGCGGGCGTGCTGGCCATGCGCCCCAGCATCCTCCTGCTCGACGAGCCGCTGGCCAGCCTGGACCCGGCCAGCGCCCAGGAGGCGCTGCTCCTCTTCCGCCGCCTGGCCGACGAGGGGGTGAGCATCCTGCTGGTGGAGCACCGCGTCGAGGACGCGCTGACCATCCGCCCCGACCGCGTCATCTTTATGCAAGAAGGGCGCGCCGTCTACTGCGGCCCGGCGGACGGTCTGACAGAGGAGGTGGACTACCACCAGGTCAAGTTGCCTGCCCCCCTGGTCATCCGCCGCGCCGCTGCCGACCCACCCCCCACCTTTGCCCCGGCTATCCACCGCAACGGCGGTGAACCGCTGGTCGCCTTCGAGGATGTCACGTTCTACTACGAGGAAGGTGGACCCGAGGTCATCCACGGCGTCAACCTGACCATCCGCCGGGGGGACATCGTGGCCCTGCTGGGTCCCAACGGCGCCGGCAAAACGACGCTGGTCAAGCACGCCATCGGCCTGCTGAAGCCGCGACGCGGCCATGTTCGGGTGGAGGGACGGGACACGCGGGAGATGAGCGTGGCGCAAATCGCCCGCACCCTGGGGTACGTCTTCCAGAGCCCCAGCCACATGCTCTTCGCCCCCACGGTGCGAGAGGAATTGGCCTTCGGCCCGAAGAACCTGGGCTTCGACAGCGAGAGCATCGTCGCCGGGGTGGAGAGCGCCGTGGAGATGCTCAACCTCAAAGGGCTGGAGGAGTACCCGCCGCTGGCCCTCTCCTTCGGCCAGCAGAAGCGGGTGAGCATCGCCGCCATCCTGGCCATGCGCTCGAAGATCCTGGTGATGGACGAACCCACCGCCGGGCAGGACTACTGGAACTACCGCGCCTTCATGGAGTCCATTCTCCAGGTGAGCAGTTTCGCCGCCGTGCTGTTCATCACCCACGACCTCGACCTGGCAATCTGCTACGCCAACCGGGTGGTGCTGATGCACGAGGGGCAGGTTGCCGCCGACGGGCCGCCAGCCCAGGTGCTGGCCGACCGCGACCTGCTGCGTCGCTGCCGCATCCTGCCCACGTCACTGCTGGAGGCCAACCTGGAGTGCCTGCCGCGCACCGGCTGCTTTATGTCCGCCGAGGCGCTGGCTCACATTGCAGGCAGGAACGAAACCGCAGCATCGGTGTTGTAGCGAGAAGAGCGGGGCAATCCAATCAGGCAGAAAGGAGGATCGATAGATGAACAAGACGACAAGACAGGCTCTCAACTGGCTCATCGTGCTGATCGTCTTTGTCCTGCTGATGGCGTTGGCCAGCGCGCTGACCAGCGGCGACAAGATCCGCGGCGTGGCCCCCATCGGCGCGACCGCGGTGGGCATCATCGCCATCCTTATCCTCTACTTCCTCACGGCCAGGAGCGTCGCCTGGGAGGTGGGCACGCGCCAGGTGGTGTACATGGCCATCGGCGCAGCGCTCTACGGACTCTTCAACTATATCTTCAACACCATCCCCATGCCCTCGGTCAGCCAGGTGGCGTTGCGTCCCTCTGTCTGCATCCCCATCTTCTTCGGCTACGTCTTCGGCCCGGTGGTGGGCTTCTTCACCGGCGCGGTCGGCAACATCCTGGGCGACTTCCTCACCGGCTGGGGGGTCTACCCGGCCTGGGACGTGGGGAACGGCCTGATGGGACTGGTGCCAGGGTTGGTGATGCTCTTCGCCGACAAGAAGCGCAGCCTGAACTTCCTCACCATCCTGGTGGCGGTACTCATCATCATCGCCGCGGCGCTGATCTTCATCAACCCGCGCGTGGTCGGGCCATGGACGGGGGAGATTGAGGACTTCTCCTTCTGGGCCTGGGCCTTCCTCATCGGCGGCGTCGTGGTCATCGCCCTGCGGTTCCTGCTGGAACGAGCCAGCGTGGACCTGGCAGCGGTGAACCTGTGGGGGACACTGGGCATCATCGTCGGCATCGGCTTCGCCGCCATCGCCGATATCTGGGTGAACGGCTACAGCCTGGCGACGGCGATCATCGGCGAGTTCGCCCCCGCCGCCGGACCCAACATCCTCAACGCGATGATCCTCGTCCCCATCCTGCTGGCCGCCTACCGGGCCATCCAGGCACGTACCGGACGGTAAGACCGATAGGGGTGGGGGTGCGCCCCGCCATGCCCCCACCCCATCCCCAAAGAGGCTCCTTATGCTGATCGCCTGGCGTTATCGGGAACGGGATACCATCATCCAGCGGCTGGATCCGCGGGCGCGGATCATCTTCATGGTGGCCATGCTTTTCTCCATCATCCAGTTCTGGGACCTGCGGATCATGCTGGCCTTCCTGGGACTGGCGATGTTGCAGTTCGGGCTGGCCCGTCTGACCTGGCGCGAGACGCGTCGGGCGTGGCTCCTCATCAGCGCGATTATCCTCTTCATGACCGTGCTCACCTTCTTCACCGGACGAGGGGGGATACAGGAGGCGTACCAGGAGGAGCACCTCATCCGCCGACTGGGACCGGTCACTCTGCCGCTGACGGGCTGGCAGTTGCACCTGGACATCACCGCCGAGAAGAGCATCTTCGCCCTCAGCCAGTTGGCGCGCATGTACGCCATCACGGCCCTGGCGATCACTATCCCCTACACGATTGACCCCAGCCTGTACGGCGTCACCTTCCGCGGGCTCGGCCTGCCCGACAAGTTCGCTTACGCGATGGACCTGGCCTTCCGCTTCGTGCCGACGTTGGGCCGCGACTTCAGCGTCACCCTCGACGCGCAGCGCGCCCGCGGCTATGAGGTGGAACGGCTGTCGGGCGGCATCGTAGCCCAGATCCGTCGCCTGGCCCCATTGCTCGTGCCGGTGGTCATCAATGCCATCGTCAGCGCCGAGGACATCATTGACGCGATGGACCTGCGCGCTTTCGGCATCGGGCCGCGCACCTGGGTCCACCGCCTGGCCTACCGCCCGGCAGATCGGGCGCTCATCCTGTTCAGCGGGCTCATTTTCGCCGCCTCGACCGTCCTGGCGTTCATGGGCGTGGGACGGCTGTGGGTGCCCCAGGCGCTGCTGCGCCTGGCCGGTGGAGGATAAGTCTGGATGAAAAGAGCATCTTTGCGCGACCGACTGCGCTACGCTTTCGACAACTTCATGTCCAGAGGCACCATCGCCCTGATCGGCGGGTTGGGGGTGCTCTCTCTGGTGGTGATCCTGGTTGCCGCGCTCATCCTCAGCACCACCGGCGTCCACCCTGAGGATAGCGGGCCGTTGGGCTTCTTCGAGGCCGCCTGGGCCAGCCTGATGCGCACCCTCGACGCCGGCACGATGGGCAGCGACACCGGTTGGGGCTTCCGCCTGATCATGTTCGGCGTGACGCTGGGCGGTGTGTTCATCATCAGCACCCTCATCGGTGTCCTCACCAGCGGCATCGAGAGCAAGCTGGACGAACTCCGGAAGGGGCGCTCCCGCGTCATCGAAGAGGGCCACACGGTCATCCTGGGGTGGTCGGAACAGGTCTTCACCCTTGTCTCTGAACTGGCCATCGCCAACGCCAACCAGCGCCACCCGGTCATCGTCATTATGGGGGAGAAGGACAAGGTGGAGATGGAAGACGAGATCCGCGCCAGAGTGGGCGACACCGGACGGACGCGGGTCGTCTGTCGCACCGGCAACCCCATGGAGCCGACCGACCTGGAACTGGTCAGCCTGCACACAGCGCGCTCGATCATCGTCCTCGCCACCGATGAGGAGGAGCCCGACTCGCAGGTGATCAAGACCATTCTGGCCATCGTCAACCACCCCCACCGCCGGCCTGAGCCGTACCACATCGTGGCCGCGATCCGCGACCCCAGGAACTGGGAAGTGGCGAAGATGGTGGGCCAGGACGAGGTGGAACTGGTGCTGGCGCACGACCTGATCGCGCGCATCATCGCCCAGACCTGCCGCCAGTCCGGCCTCTCGGCGGTCTACACAGAACTGCTCGACTTCGGCGGGGACGAGATCTACTTCGCCAGCGAGCCAGGGCTGACCGGCAGGACGTTCGGTGAGGCGTTGCTGGCCTACGAGAACTCCGCCCTGATCGGGCTGTGCAGGAACGGCACCCCCATGCTCAACCCGCCGATGGAGACGATCATCGAGCCGGGCGATCAGGTCATCGCCATCTCCGAGGATGACGATACCGTGCGCCTCTCGGGCAGGAGTGACCTGGGGATTGACGAGAGCGCCATCCAGACACCGCCGCAGGTCCCGGCGGTGCCGGAACGGACGCTCATCCTGGGCTGGAACCAGCGTGCGCCGGCCATCCTGAATGAGCTCGACCGCTACGTCCCTCCGGGCTCGGAAGTGACCATAGTGGCCAGCCACATCGCCGGGTCGGTGGAGGTCGCCGGCCTGCGCAACCAGACGGTCTCCCTCCACGAGGCGGAGACCACCGATCGGCAGGCCTTGGAGAACCTGAGGGTAGGGACGTATGACCGCGTCATCGTGCTCTGCTACGATGGGTTGGACCCTCAGCGCGCCGACGCGCGCACGCTCATCACCCTGCTCCATCTGCGGGACATCGCCGAGCACTCCGACCACCGCTTCTCCATCGTCAGTGAAATGCTCGACGTGCGCAACCGCGACCTGGCCGAGGCAACCCACGCCGATGACTTCATCGTCAGCGACCGCCTGGTCAGCCTGATGATGGCGCAGATCTCCGAGAACAAGGCGCTCAACGCCGTCCTGTCGGACATCTTCGACCCCGAGGGGTCGGAGATCTACCTCAAGCCAGCGACGTACTACGTGAAGGCCGGTGTGCCGGTGAACTTCTACACCGTGGTGGAGGCGGCCCGGCGGCGTGGACAGGTCGCCATCGGTTATCGGCTGCTGGCCCACGCCAACGACGCAGAGCGATCCTACGGCATCGTCATCAACCCCGACAAATCAGGAGTGATCACCTTCACCGAGCAAGACCGGGTCATCGTGGTGGCTGAAGAGTAGCCAAACCATTCCCCAGGCGCCAGGCGGGTGACACTTGATTTTATCCCTGTTCCGTTGTATCATGCCCCCCTATGGCCCACCCGGCAATCCGGATCGCACCATCCATACTGGCCGCAGACTTTGCCCGCCTGGCCGACGCCATCGCAGAGGCAGAGGCTGCAGGGGCGGACCTCATCCACGTGGACGTGATGGACGGCCAGTTCGTGCCCAACATCACCGTGGGTCCGCCGGTGGTGGCCGCCTTGCGGCGCGTCACGCGCCTGCCCCTCGACGTCCACCTGATGATCGTTCAGCCAGAACGGTACCTGACCGCCTTCGTCGAGGCGGGCGCTGACATCCTCACCGTGCAGGTCGAGGCCAGTCCTCACCTGCACCGCACGCTGCAGAATCTGCGCGAACTGGGAGTGCAGGCCGGCGTCGCGCTGAACCCGGCGACACCGCCAGCAGCGCTCGGCCAGGTGCTGGACCTGCTGGACCAGGTCCTGGTGATGACGGTAAACCCCGGCTTCGGTGGACAGGCCTTCATCCACAGCATGCTGGCGAAGATTGCCGAGGTGCGCCGCATGCTGGACGCGGCTGCCAGTTCGGCGGCCCTGGAAGTGGACGGGGGGATCGCCCCACAGACCGCTGCGCAGGTCGTGCAGGCCGGCGCACGGCTGCTGGTGGCTGGCGAGGCGATCTACTGCGCCAAAGAGGGAGTCGCGGCGGCCATACGGGCCATACGACGGGCAGCGGAGGAGGGTTGGAGAGAAACAACAACGCGCCAACCGTAGAGGCTGGCGCGAGATGCGCGGTCAACGCGAGGCTATGCTTTGCCTGTGCCCAACGTGCGCAGGCAACGGGTGCAGACCCACACGCGACGCGCCTTGCCCTCCAACACCAGCCGCACCCGTTGCACGTTGGGGTCAAACCGGCGACGAGTCGCCCGCTTGGAATGGCTGACATTGTGACCGAATTGTGCACCCTTGCCACAGATCTCGCACTTCGCCATCGCTCTCGCTCCTGATCTCGTCTGTTCAGACTGTCGCTGCCGTACCGGTAGCCGCGTAATCATACCACAGGACATCGTTTCGTGCAAACAGGGCAACGGAGCACCGCTACCCGCGAAGGCCGCTGCGAGACTCGACGCGGGTGGCGTCACAGCCAATCGTGGTAGCGCTGCATTTCATCAATGCAACCGTTCGTTTTCCTGCCACGAATTGACACGAATCGCGGGGGAAGAGGATGAGTGAGCAAAACGAATCGCACGGGCAGATCGAGGTCTCGCCAGCAGCGATCGCCAGCATCGCCCACCAGGCGCTGATGAGTTGCTACGGCGTGGTAGGGACGGCGTCTAAAGGGCTGGCCACGGACATCGCCGACATCCTTTCGCCAGAAAGCAAGCGCGGGGTGGTGGTACGGATAGATGGGGATCGTATTTCCATTGACCTCTACATCGTCATCGAGTACGGCACACGGATCGTCTCGGTTGCCCGCAGCGCGATGAATGTGGTCAAGTACAACGTGGAAAAGGCGCTGGGCGTGCAGGTGGCCGAAGTCAACGTGCACGTCCAGGGGTTGCACATCTCTAGCGTGGATTAAAGGTGATTGGGGTGCCTGAGAACAGAGAATCTCGACTTGTCGCCGACGGACAAGACCTCAAGGGCATGGTCTATGCTGGCCTGGTCTGGCTGCAACACCACCAGGAGGCGGTCAACGCCCTCAACGTCTTCCCCGTGCCCGACGGCGATACGGGCATCAATATGGTGCTCACCATGCAGTCCGCCTGGAAGGAGATCGCCGACTCTGCGGAACAACATGTCGGCACGGTGGCTCATCAGGTGGCTCACGGGGCGCTGATGGGCGCGCGCGGAAACTCCGGGGTGATCCTCTCGCAGGTCTGGCGCGGTATGGCCCGCGCGCTGGACGGCAAAGCCGCTCTCAACGGCGAGGACCTGGCAGCAGCGATGCGCGAAGGAGCCCAGACCGCCTACAAAGGGGTGATCCGGCCGGTGGAGGGGACGATCCTCACCGTGGCCCGTGAGGTGGCCGAGGAAGTGACCGCGGCGGTGAAAGACTCGACAGACCTCACCTATCTGATGGAGCGCATGGTCTACCGGGCGCGGGACGCCGTTGCCCGCACCCCGACCATGCTTTCGGTGTTGGCCGAAGCGGGCGTGGTGGACGCTGGCGGCCAGGGGCTGTGCCTGATCCTGGAAGGGATGTTACGCTATATGCACGGGGAGGCGATCATGGAAGAGGCCCTCAGCGCCCGGCCGCAGGGAGTCGTCGAGGCTGTTGTGGCCGGCGGACAGGAGTACGGCTACGACGTGCAGTTCCTCATCGTCGGTCAGAACCTCGACGTGGCGGCCATCCGTGCAGCCATTGACGCGATGGGCGAAAGCACTCTGGTCGTGGGAGACGCCAGCGTGGTCAAGGTCCACGTCCACGTGCCCAACCCCGGCGTCCCGCTCACCTACGCCGCCACGTTGGGCTCGCTGCGTGACGTGGTAGTGGAGGACATGCAGGCGCAGTACGAACAGTTCACCGCCGGTCGAGCCGAGCCCCCTCCCCTGCCGTCCCCTGTCGCCGAGACGGAGATCGCCACCGTGGCCGTCGTCGCCGGCGACGGTCTGGCGCGCGTCTTCCAGAGCCTGGGTGTCGCCGCCATCGTCCCCGGTGGACAGACCATGAACCCCAGCACGGAGGAGATCCTCAAGGTGATAGAGAGCCTGCCTAACCAGCGGGTCATCCTCCTGCCGAATAACAAGAACATCATTATGGCTGCACAGCAGGCCAGCGAACTGAGCCAGAAGCAGGTCGTGGTGGTGCCCACGCAGACCATTCCCCAGGGCATCGCCGCCTTGCTGGCCTTCAACTTCCAGGCTGACCTCGAGGACAACGCCCGGCAGATGGCCAGGGCAGCCAGGGGAGTGCTGACCGGCGAGATCACCACCGCCACCCGCGACGTCAGCCTCAACGGCCTGACCGTCCGACAGGGACAGGCAATCGGGTTGCTGGACGACGAACTGGTCGTCGCCGCCGAAAGTCGCGACGAAGCCGCGCGACAGATGCTGGAACGGATGGGAGCAGACAACCTGGAGATCGTCACCCTCTACTTCGGGGCAGGCGTTACGGAAAGTGAAGCCCAGGCCCTGGTAGAGCAACTGCAAGAGATCGCCCCCGACGCGGAGTTCGAGATCCACGAAGGGGGACAGCCGCACTACTTCTACATCATCTCGGCCGAGTAGGCCCCAGGAGGCAAAGCGTGGCCCGTGTTCACATCGTCACCGACAGCGACGCTCAACTGGACGCCGACACAGCACAACGTCTTGGGGTCACGGTGATGCCGATCACCGTGAAGGTGGGAGAAGAGTTCTATCAGGATATCGAGGGGCGGTACAACGAGGAATTGCTGCTGCGCATGAAGGCGGAACGGGTCGTGCCAGAGATCGTCGGCCCCACGGAGGCCGAGTTCCGCACCCTATTCAGCCGCCTCTCCCGCACCACCAACCAGATCGTCGCCATCCACTCCTCCGGCTGCCTGAGCAACATCATCCGCAACGCCCGCAACGCCGCCCTGGAGTTTCTCGGGCGCTGCGACATCGTCATCGTGGACTCGCAGTCCACCTCTCTGGGCCTTTCCATCCTCGTGCGCGAGGCAGCCACGATGGCCCTGGGCGGCGCGAACCGCGAGGAGATCCTGCGCTACGTGCGGGGGATGATCCACCGCATCTATGTGGTGATGTTCACCGAATCGCTCGACTACCTGGAACGGAGCGGACGCATCAGCCCGGCACAGTGCATCCTGGGCACCATGCTGGACATCCGCCCCTTCCTCTCCATTGAGGACGGGGAGATCATCCCGATGGAGAAGGTGCGCAGCCGGGAAAAGGGCCTGGACAAACTGGCCGAGTTTATCGGCGAGTTCTCCTCCATCGAGACAGCGGCTATCCTGCAGTCCACCTCTGCCGTCACTGACGAGACTGCCAACCTGCGCGAGCGGCTGCAGGGCTTCTTTCCCGACAAGGAGTTTCCGATCGTCGTCTACGGCCCTCTTCTGGCCGCCCGCGTCGGCCCAGACGGGCTGGGCCTGGTCACCTATGAGGGGATGGGCGAACAGGAGTCCCCCTGATGGCGCGCATCCGCATCCTGACCGACAGCACGGCGGATCTGCCGGCCGATCTGGCGCGGCAACTGGAGATCACGGTCGTGCCGGCTTACGTGCAGATGGACGGCCAAAGCCTGCGGGACGGAGAGCAGATCACCCGCGCCGAGTTCTACCGCCGTCTCCCCACGCTGACCGACCTGCCCACGACCGCCACACCGTCAGCCCACGAGTTCGCCCAGGCATTCCGCCGCCTGGCCGGGCAGGCGGACGAGGTGATCGCCATCCTCCTCTCTGCCAGCCTCAGCGGGCTGTTCAATGCCGCGCGGTTGGGAGCCGAGGAGGTGCCCGACCTGAGAATCCATCTGGTGGACTCGCGGCAACTGGCGATGGGGCTGGGCTGGCAGGTAATCCTGGCCGCTGAGGCCGCCGCAGCCGGCGCCAGCGCTGCCGAGATCGTGCACCTGCTGGAGGGAGTGCGCCCGCGCATCCGCATCCTGGCGCTGCTGGACACGCTGACCTACCTGCGGCGGAGCGGTCGGCTGGCCTGGCCGCGCGCGCTGGCGGCGCGTCTGTTGCATATCAAGCCGTTACTGGGCTTCTACGAAGGGGAAGCGACGCTGGTAGGCATGGCCCGCACGCGTCGCAAAGGACTGGCGCGGCTGATGGAGATGATCGCCGCGCTGGGCAGGTTCGAGCGGCTGGCCCTGGTACACACCCAGGCTCCCGATGTGGCATCCTTTCGCCATATGCTGAGCACGATCTTCCCGCCGGAACAGACTCTCACCAGCGAGGTGGGGCCAATCGTCGGCACACACATCGGCCCCGGCGCGCTGGGCATCGCTGCCATCATCGCTGCTTGAGGAGACCTATGAACACGCCAACGGAGAAACTGACCAAGATTCTCCTCCTGGAGGAGGAGAGCGGGCGACGGGATCGCGCCGTCATCGGCGGGCTGGCCCGCTTCGCCGACACCTGGTTGGCGGAAGCCGACGCTGCCTACCCCACAGCAAAGGAGTGGGTACAAGACGTGGCTGAGCGCCTGCGCGCCTACAGCGGGTTGAGCAGCCCGCAGGAGCGGCACGCCGCGCTGCAGGAGTTGCAGCAACTGCTCCAGCAGGCCCCACCGGCGACGCCGCCGCCCGCCAGGGCCAGGCCTGCTGCGCCAGCCCCCCCTCCGCAGCCGACGGCAGCCAGGCCCACAACCCCGCCACCCGCCCCACCTGCAACGCCCCCCACCCCTCCTCCGGAACCGTTGGAGGAACCCGCAGCGCTCAACGCCCCGCTCACCAGCCTGCGCGGCGTGGGGGAGAGCCAGGCGCAACGGCTGGCCCGCCTGGGCCTGCACACCATCCGCGACCTCCTTTACTTCCTCCCTCGCCGGTACGACGATTTCTCCCAACTGAAGTCCATCAACCGGCTGGAGTACGGCGAAGAGGTGACCATCATCGCCCAGGTGTGGGATGCTGGCACCCGCACCACGCGCGGCGGGCAGTCGCTCTTCAAGGCCGTGCTCTCCGACGGCACCGGCATGATCGAGGCCACCTGGTTCAACCAACCCTACCTGGGCCAGCGTATCCAGGCCGGCCGGCACATCGTCATCAGCGGCCGGGTGGAAGAGTACCTGGGCCGGCTCTGCTTCACCTCGCCGGAATGGGAACTGGTGAGCCGGGAATTGCTGCATACCGGCCGACTGGTCCCGGTCTACCCGCTCACCGAGGGGGTCTACCCGCGCTGGCTCCGCGCGCTGATCAAGCGCACCGTGGACTACTGGGCGCCCCGCCTGCCTGACCCCCTGCCAGCCCCCTTCCGCGAGACGTATGGCCTGCTCGACCTGGCCACCACCCTGCGTCAGGTCCATTTCCCGGACGACCGCGAGGCCCTCGACCGGGCGCGGTACCGGCTGGCCTTTGCGGAGATGTTGCTCTTCCAGTTGGGACTGCTGCGCCAGCGTCGGTTGTGGCAGACCCTCGCCGGACGTCCGCTGCCGATTGATGACCAGACACTGCAGGCTTTCGTGCTCAGCCTGCCCTACGTGCTCACGGGCGCACAGCAGCGCGCCCTGGATCAGATCGTGGCCGACATGCGCTCGGCCACGCCGATGAACCGCCTGCTGCAGGGGGACGTCGGCTCGGGCAAGACCGTGGTGGCGGCAGCAGCGATGGCGCTGACCGTGGCGGCAGGAGCGCAGGCCGCGCTCATGGCCCCCACCGAGATCCTGGCCGAACAGCACTACGCCACGCTCAACCGCCTGTTCGCGCAGATGCCGGGCCGCCAACCCACCATCCGCCTGCTCACCGGCAGTGTCACCGGCGCGGAGCGGGAGGCGATCTACGCGGGCTTGGCCGACGGCAGCGTGGACATCGTCGTGGGTACCCAGGCGCTCATCCAGGAGGGAGTGACCTTTCACGACCTGGCGCTGGCGGTCGTGGACGAGCAGCATCGCTTCGGCGTCCGCCAGCGGGCCGCCCTGCGCCAGAAAGGGCAGCAGGAACCCCACCTGCTGGTGATGACGGCGACCCCCATCCCTCGTTCGCTGCAGTTGACGATTTGGGGGCATCTGGATGTCTCCGTCATTGACGAGATGCCGCCGGGGCGCCAGCCGATCACCACCCGCCTCATCCTGCCGCGCGAGCGAGAGCGCGCTTACGCCTTCCTCCGCCATCAGGTCGAACAGGGGCGTCAGGGCTTCATCATCTGTCCGCTGGTGGAAGAGTCGGAGAAGATCGAAGCGAAAGCAGCGGTAGAGGAATACGAACGGCTGCAGCGGGAGATTTTCCCCGACCTGCGGCTGGGTCTGCTTCATGGGCGCATGCGCGCGGATGAAAAGGAGGCGACGATGGCCGCCTTCGCCCGCGGCGAACTGCACATCCTGGTGGCAACGGCGGTTGTCGAGGTGGGCATTGATGTGCCTAACGCCACCGTGATGCTTATCGAAGGGGCGGAGCGATTTGGCCTGGCCCAACTGCACCAGTTCCGGGGCCGCGTAGGTCGCGGGGAGCATCCCTCCTACTGCCTTCTGGTCGCCGAGTCGGCCACCGAGGAAGCCCAGGAGAGGTTGGCCGCAGTCGAGGCCACGAACGACGGCTTCCTCCTGGCGCAGAAGGACCTGGAACTGCGCGGACCAGGGGAGTTCCTGGGCACGCGCCAGTCCGGGTTCCCCGAACTGAAGATGGCCTCGCTCACCGACCTGCGGCTGTTGGAGACGGTGCGCCAGGCAGCCCACCGTCTGCTCGAACAGGACCCAGAACTGACTCGTCCCGAGCACCGACTGTTAGCCCGTCAAGTACAAGAACTCTGGCAGACAGAGGGGGAGGTCAGCTGATGCGTCGCGCCGTCTATCCCGGTACGTTCGACCCCATCCACATGGGACACGTGGACATCGCTACCCGTTCTGCCGCCATCTTCGACGAACTGACCGTCGCCGTGTACGACCGGCCGGCCAAGTCGTTGCTGTTCACGACCGAGGAGCGGCTTGCGCTGGCCCGCGAGGCCCTGCGCGACCTGCCGAACGTGCAGGTCACCGCCTATAGCGGGCTGACCGCTGCATTCGCCCGTCAGATCGGAGCCCAGGTCATCGTCCGCGGCCTGCGGGTGATCAGCGACTTCGAGTGGGAATACCAGATGGCGCTGAACAACCGCGAACTGGCGCCGGAGGTCGAGTTCGTCTGCCTGATGACCCGCCAGGAGCACGCTTTCCTGAGTTCGAGCATCCTCAAGGAGGTGGCTTTGCTGGGCGGGGATGTCCGCCGCATGGCGCCGCCGAACGTCGTCGCTGCGCTGGCAGAAAAGCGACGGGAGATGGAACAGGGGGAGGGGTTGATCCCGCTCGTCTCATTGCGGGACTGAGCACGAACGACCTCGCCTTTCACTGAAGGGAGGCCGCGCATGGACATTCTGCACCTGGTTGACCGTCTGGAGGAGGCTGTGAAGAAGGGGCCGCGCCTGCCGTTCAGTCCGCTGCGCCTGGTGGACGAACGGCGCGTGTGGCCCCTGATTGACCAGATGCGCGTCTCGGTGCCGGACGAGGTGCGCCGTGCCCAGCGCGTCAACCGCGAGCGAGACCGCATCGTGGCTCAGGCTCGCGAGGAGGCCGAGCGGTTGCTCCAGCAGGCCCGCGAGCAGGCCGAGGCCCTCGCCAACGAACATGCCATCGTCCGCGCGGCCGAGGAGCGCGCCGCCGCCATCCGCGAGCGCACGCAGAAGGAGGTCGCCGCGATGCGGGCGGATGCCGACGAATACTCCTTCAACGTGCTGTGTCAGTTGGAGGAGGAACTGCGGCGCACGCTGAAGGTCGTGGAGAACGGCCTGCGCAAACTCCAGAGCGAACGGGCAGCGGAGCAGCAGGCAGAGGTCGAGCGCTAGGCTGGCGGCGCGTACCGCTCGTAGTACCCCAGCAGTCGCCCGTCGGCGTCACGGACGGCGCGCATGTAGACGCGGTGCTCGGGAGTGTCGCTGATCAGCCGCTCCTCCTCACCCGCCTCCAGCGCCACCAGCACCTCACGGATGATCTGCTGCGACGCAGGGTTGTGGCAATCCATCAGGGAGCGGCCCAGCAGCGCCGCTCCTTCTTCGTAAAAGGCCTTCGCCGCCCGGTTCATGTAGCGGATGACATGCTCCGTGTCCGCGAACAGCAGGGGGTCCTTCAGACTATCCAGGATCGCCGCCAGCAGCGTGGCATCAGCCATGGCACCCCTCCGTGAACAAGAACGCCGGCAGGTCGGTGACCCGCCGGCTGGATGGGCGGTACAGGACTTGAACCTGTGACCTCCACGATGTCAACGTGGCGCTCTGGCCATCTGAGCTAACCGCCCGGACGAGAGAAATTATACCA
>DAOTYX010000126.1:0-12620 GCA_034434635.1 Anaerolineae bacterium
GATACCGGGATGGGGAAAGCAGACCCCTTATCGGTGATTCAGGGATACCGGGATGGGGAAAGCAGACCCCTTATCGGTGATTCAGGGATACCGGAATGGGGAAAGCAGACCCCTATCGGTGATTCAGGGATCGGGATGGGAAAAGCAGACCTCCGTTGTTGATTCAGGTATACCGGGATGGGAAAAGGGTGTATCTTCAAGTCCCCAGTTTCCCAGTTTCCCAGTTTCCCAATCTCCCAGTTTCCCAATTTCCCAGTTTCCCAATCTCCCCTACATAGGTATCCGCTCCACAATCAAGCACCCGCCCTGGCCGCCGCCGACGCACATCGTGTCCATGCCGTAGCGCACCTTGCGCCGCTGCATCTCCTGCGTCAGCGTGGCGACCAGTTTGGCGGCGGTGCAGCCCACGGGGTGGCCCAGGGCGATCGCGCCGCCGTTGACATTGACCTTGTCCCAGTCCCAGTTGTGCCCCTGCGCGGTCATCTCCTTGGCCACGGCCAGACACTGCGCGGCGAAGGCCTCGTTCAGTTCGATCAGGTCAATGTCGTCCAACTTGAGGCCAGCCTTCTTCAGCGCCTTAGGCATGGCGAAGGCCGGGCCGATGCCCATATAAGCCGGGTCCACCGCTGCATAGGCATAAGAGACGATGCGCGCGGTGGGCTTGAGGCCCAACTGGGCCGCCTTCTCCGCCGTGCAGACCAACATCGCGGCGGCACCGTCGGAGATGGGGCAGGCGTTGGCCGGGGTGACCGTGCCGTTTTCCTTGAACACCGTCGGATAGAGCGCGGCCTTCTGCAGCGTCAGGCTCGGGTTGATCGTCTCGTCCTGGGTGATCTTCTCTCGCGCCACCTCCTGACCGGCGACCTTCTTGACGACCTCGACCGGGACGATCTCCTCTTCGAACTTGCCCATGCGCTGGGCCATGAAGGCTTTCTTGTGGGATTGGACGGCGTAGGCGTCCTGCTCCTCGCGGGAGATGTTGTACTTTTCGGCCAGGTTCTCGGCGGTGCGACCCATGATCTGGCCACAGATGGGGTCGGTGAGTCCCTCCCACAGCGCGTCGGTCAGTTCGGCGTGGCGGAGTTTGTACCCCCAGCGGGCCTGCTTGAGCACGTAGGGGATGTTGCTCATGCTCTCCGTGCCGCCCACCAGGTAGAGTTCCCCATCACCAGCCTGGATCGCCTGGTAGGCGGAGGTGATGGACTGCATGCCCGAGGCGCAGTTGCGAGCGACGGTAAAGCCGGGCACCTCGATGGGCACGCCGGCCATCAGCGCCGCCACGCGGCCGATGTTGGCCGCTTCGGACGGGCTGCCGATGTTGCCCAGGATCACCTCGTCCAACAGCGCCGGGTCCAACCCCGTCCGCTCCAGCACGGCGCGGAAGACGACCGCCGCCAGGTCCTGGGCCCTTAGAGTGCGCAGCGCACCGCCGTGGGCCCCCACCGGCGTGCGTACCGGACTGACAATAACGACCTCTTTCACTTTTGCACCTCCTCCAGGGGTTTTGTGGAATGGATCTGCAAAACGGGGCGGCGTCTACGCGCCTCCCGCAGTTTCTCGGTCCGGCCCGGTGGGGTTGTAGCGCAATCCTCGAATGACCGTGTCCATCGCTGCGTGGTAGAGCACCTCTGGCTTCACTCCGACCATCTCCTGGCGCAGCGGATGGTCCATCAGTTCCAGGATGCCGTTGAGCGTGGCCCAGAGGACCGCGGCGGCCTGACGGGCGTCGCAGCAGGCGAACGTTCCCTCAGCCACGCCCTGCTCAACGGCTTTGACCACATAGTCAAGCCCCTCCATGCTGGCTTCCAGCACTTCCTGGTAGAGTTCGGGGGTGACGGTGTCGCGAAACCGTCCACGGCTCATCGCCACCAGCAGCCGGAAGTACTGGGGCTCGTGGTGGAAGAACTGGAGGTAGGCCCAGCCGATCCGCTGCAGCCGTTCCTCGGCAGCAAGGGGCTCGTCCGGTGGGCAGGCAGCTTCGAGCGTCTGGAGGAGGGTGTCCAGCCCCTCGAGGAGCAGTGCTGCCAGGAGGGCCTCCTTGCTGTCGAAGTAGAGGTAGACCGTGCCTTTGCTGACCTCGGCCCGCTCGGCGACGCTGTCCACCGTGGCCCGATAGAAGCCTTCTTCGAAGAAGGTCTCACGGGCGGCCTGGAGGATGGACTGTCGCCGCTCTTCTTTCTCCCGTTCGCGCCGCGCCCGGGTCGTCAAGGCCCCCCCCCTTACTAACTCGCGGTCACATACTGACCTTTAGTCATTATACATGCAAAACGGCGGGTGTCAATAGGTTGGAAGGGTTTTTAAGAAAACTGGGAACAAGGTGAGGGGGAACTCGGGGGCGCGGAGATGGAGGGCAGGTCAGGCAGGTGTGGGGGGTTCCCTGCAGATGGGTAGGGTCACGAAGAAGGTGCTGCCCTTTCCCACCTGGCTTTCCACGCGCACGCTGCCCCCAAAGTTGGTGACGATCTGTTTGACCAGCGCCAGCCCCAGACCGACCCCGCTGTACCGTCGCCGCGCCGAACCGTCCACCTGGTAGAAGCGGTCGAAGATGCGGTCTATTTCCTCTGGCGGGATGCCGATGCCGGTGTCGCTGACCTCCAGGATGACTTGCTCTTCTTCTTCACGCAGCCGCACCACCACCTTCCCCCCGGCAGGCGTGAACTTGATGGCGTTGCTCACCAGATTGTCCAACAGCCGCCGCAAATGGGTCATGGTGCCCCAGACCATCGGGAAGGACGGGGGGATACTCGCCTCCAGGGTCAACCCGGCCTGTCCGGCGGAGACCTGGAAGTCCTCCACCGCTGCACGGGCAATCTCGGCCAGAGGGACCCCCACCGGTGTGGGCGGGTTTGCCTCGGCCTCGAGGATGAACGTGATGTCCTCTACCAGATCACCCAGCATGCGCGCCCGGCGGGCGATGATCTCCATCGGCTTCTGTTGCTCCGACGACAATGGCCCCAACACTCCCTCGACCAGCATCTCCGCGTAGCCACGGATCAACGCCAGTGGTGAGCGCAGTTCGTGGGAGACGTTCTGGATGAACTCGTCCTTCAGGCGGTCCAGTTCCTCCAGCCGGGCCAGCGCGACGGCCAGTTCGTTGGCGCGCTGGCGGGCCTGCTCGAACAGGCGGACGTTTTCCAGCACCAGGCCCAACTGGTAGGCTACACCCTCCAGCAGGCGAATCTCGTCGGGTTGCCAGACATGTTTCTCGCGGCAGAAGTCGAAGCCCACTGCGCCGTACAGCCGCCCGCGTATGTGCACCGGCACCAACAGCATCGAGCGCATCCCCAGGCTCAGGTAGACCTCGCGCATCTGCGCGACATGAGGATCGGTGGCGATGTCATCCACGGCGAACGGCCGTCCGGCCAGGGCGGTCTCCAGTTCGACGGCGACATCGTCAAACGTGCCGCCCAGGCCTATGTCCGACGGGATGCCGGGAACGGTCCGTTCGTGGGTGGTTTCCCAGGTACGGGCGTCGGGATCGGCCGTGATGAAGTAGGTGCGGTCGGCCTGCACCAACGCCTCCAATCCCTCCAAGGCGCTGTTGATGACCTGGTCCACATCCGGCGCGGTGCCGAAACTGAGTGAGATGCGGTTGAGCAGGGTCATCTCCTGCATCCGCCGCTGTGTTTCCATCTGCAGGCAGGCGTTACGCAGGCCGATGGTCACGGTGGCCGCCACCGCCTCCAGCAGTGAACGGTCCTGTTCATCGAAGTCGGCCAGTTTGGTGCTCTCCACGTCAATCACGCCGACCACGCGGTCCTCCTCGAGGATGGGCACGCAGACCTCCGAGCCGACGGTGACGCCAGGCGGAGAGTAGTGGTAGGGGTCGTTGTGCGCGTCGCGCGTCAGGTAGGGTTGGGCGGTGCGGGCCACATAGCCCACGATGCCTACCTCGATGGGTTGACGGTAGATGCGAGGCTTGTGGGTCTCCTCCGGCCCGTGGTCGGGGAGTCCGCTGTACCCGCGCAGCACCATCGTCTGTCTGTTCTCATCGGGGGTGAAGACGAACACTGCCGGGTACCTGAAGTGGAGGTAGATCACGTCCGCCACTGCCTGGAGCAACGCATCGGTGTCCATCATCAGCACGACGACGCGAGCCACGTCGGCCAGGAGGGCCAGCCGACGCGTCTGGCGTTGTTCAGCCTGGAACAGCCGGGCGTTGGTGATGGCGGCTGCGGCAGCGTCGGCGAATCCGCGCAGCGCCTCCAGGTGGGCGGAGGTGAAGAACCCAGGGATGTGGCTATCCGCGTTGAGGAAGCCGACGACCTGACCGCGCACGCAGATCGGCGCGGCGGCGTAGGAGCGCAGCCAGTGTTGGGGAGGCAGGTTCACCCAGCCAGGATAGGTCGCTGTGTCGGGGATGAGCAGCGGTTCGGCGCTCTCGACCATCTGTCGCAGGTTGGGCACGTCGGGGATGTGGAAGGTGACGGTAGAGACGAACTCCGCGGAGCCGAAGCGCTCGTAGCCGCTCCAGCGCACAATGCGGGCCTCCTCCCCCTGGATGAGCATGATGTTGACGGCGTCGCTGGGAACGACGCGGCTCACCTGCTCCAGGATGCGGTCGAGCACCTGGTCGAGGTCGAGCGTGGAGGTGAGAGCGGCGGTAGCCCTTTGCAGGGCCTGCGCGCGGTGCAGGATGCGCTGCCGTTCGATGAATGAGGCGATGTCCCCGGCAACGGCGCGCAGCAGGTCCACTTCCGCCTGTTGCCATAGGTGTGCCTGGTCACAGACATCGAGACCGATGAAGCCGTACCACTCGTCGAGGACGATGACCGGAACAACGAGCAGGGAGCGGACGTTGTAGGGCTCCAGCGCGGCGCGCTCTTCCGCAGGGAACTCGGCGACGATACCGCCGATGGTGCCGCCGTGGCTCAGCACTTTGGCCCAACGCGCCAACCCTGCGGTGATGTAGGGGCATTCCTGCTGCTCAGGCTCGCCGATACGAGGTTTCACCCCCGGCGCGCACCATTCATGCTTCTCACTGCAGAGGATCTCTCCTTCCGGACCGAGGTGGTTTTCGAACAGGTAGGCCCGGCTCACCCCGATGGTCTCTCCCACTTCGCGCAAGATGAACGGCAAGGCTTCCTCCAGGCTCTCGGCCCGCAGGAGCAACTGGGAGATCTCGGAGAGGCTTTCCAGGAAACGCTCGCGGATACGGCTTTGCTCTTCCGCTTCCTTGCGCGCGGTGACGTCCTCCATCGTGCAGTCGAAGTAGATGGGCTGGCCCTGCTCGTCGTACACCACGCTGGCGGTGACGGAGCCCCAGAAGCGGGTTCCATCCTTTCGCTTGAACTGATACTCCACCCCGGTGACTTTTCCCTGGGCCAGCAGACGGTCAGAGAACCTCTTGCGCAGGGCAGGGTCCACATAGATGTCGGAGACGTGGATTTTCTGAAGTTCGGCTTCGGATTCGAAGCCGAGCATTTTCAGAAAGGTGGTGTTGGCGGTGATGTAGCGCCCCCGCGCTCCCGGCGTGTTGCGGTAGACGCCGATGGGCAGATTCTCGACCAGCGTGCGGTAACGCGCCTCGCTCTTCAGCAGGGCTCTGGCGACCTCCTGGCGGCTGGTGATGTCGCGCACGTACACGATCCCCAGCCGTTCGCCGCCGACGGTGATCAGTCGGGCGTCCACCTCGACCGGAAAATAAGTGCCATCCTTTCTCCTGTTCACCGCTTCGGTGAATGCCCGGCCGTTGCTGAGCAACTCGCTGACGAACTCGGACAGCCGCGGGGCGAACTCGGCGGGGACCAGGTCGGCGACGGTCAGGCTGGTTATCTCCTCGCGCGTGTAGCCGTACATCTCGCAGGCCGTGCGGTTGCACTCGAGCACTCGACCGTCGAGGGTTTCGATGAAGATGGCGTCGGGGGAGGCCTCGAAGAGGGCGTGTTGCACCTCCGGGCGATCGCTCCACGCCAGGTCAGAGGCCCGTGATGACGGGTGAGGGTGAACAGAAGGGCGCTTAGAACCCATACCTTCTCCTCAAGCGTCTTTGTCCGCCGTCAAGGTAACTGCTCAGGCTGACGGCTGAGGCCGCGCCGGCCTGCGCCAGGTCGCCGTAGGGCGACCTGGCCAGCCCGCGCAGGCGCGCTTCGCCATCAGCAGCCGCGTCTTCAGTCGCCCTGCGCCAGACGGGCCGAGCAGTTGCCCGTCAAGAACGCAGTGGCCGCTGTGTTACAGATACGGCTCACAGCGCAGCAGCGCCAGCGCACTGTGACCGTCCACTATCTCCCCGTTGCGGGCCATCTCCAGGGCGCGCGGGATGGGGGTCAGGTGGACCTCGATGATCTCCCCCGGCTCGGGGCGGGGCGGGCGCTCGAAGCGGACGTCGCGAGCCAGGGTGATATGGCAGGTCTCGTCGAACAGGCTGGTCCCAGGACGGAAGGCGCCGATATAGAGCCAATTGTCGCTCTCGCCGCCGATCTCCTCGGCCAGTTCCCGTCGCGCCAAATCGAGGGGATGGCCTTGAAAGTCATGGAAGCCGCCAGCGGGCACCTCCCAGCACCAGTCGTCCAGCGTGTAGCGGAACTGGCGGATGAGGGCGATCTCTCCGGCTGCGGTCACCGGCACCACCCAGACCGCGCCAGCAGCCTGGATGTAGGTGTACGGCGCGATGTGGCCGTCGGGCCAGATGACGCGATCCTCGCGGATGCGGAACATGCGGTAGGTGTACGGGAAACTCGTCTCCAGCCACTGCCAGCCATAGGCGCGACTGTTCGGCTTGTCGCCGGCGGGATGCGCAATGGGTTCCTGGGGTGAACGGGGATTATGTGTCGCCATGGTAGCATTAGTTTAGCCTAATCTGTCGGCGTGTCAAGCGGCGGGTGAAACCTTTTCTCACTTCCCAACGTCTGGAAGTTGTGTAAACTGGGAGTGTCCTCGAATAGCCCGTCGCCAGCGTATCCCTGTGCGTCGACGGGCGGCGTTGGGGTGCCGCCCTGTGACCATTCGGATGGGCTCTGGGGGCAGAAGCACGCGGCCCAGGGGAGCAGCGTGCTATGGTTCTGTTGTCGCAAGGAGAGGAAGATGGACCCCAAACTGTTGCAGAAGGTCACGGCTATCATCGTGTTGCTTGGCTTGCTGGGCGGCTGCGGGCCGGCGACGACCCCTTCTCCCACCCCCCGCCCGCCCTACGTCCCCCCACCGCCTGGCACCGTCTCGCCCGTCATCATCCAACGCACTCCAGAACCCGGGGAGGAACTGCCCCTCGACGGTGCGGTCGAACTGGTCTTCGACCGGCCGATGGACCGCGAATCGGTCGAGGCGGCCTTCTCCATCGCCAACGTCCGTGGCTCGTTCGAGTGGCGGGACGAGCGCACGCTGCGTTTCAAGCCCGCCCAGGGGCTGGAACGGGATGCCGAGTACGAGGTCTACCTGGCCCCCACCGCCCGTGACGCCGAGGGCCAGCCGCTCGATGGCGCCTATACCTTCCGCTTCCGTACCGTGGGCTATCTGGAAGTCTCCCAGGTCATCCCTGCCCCCGGCTCCGCCGACGTCGCCGCCGACGGCACCATCACCCTGATGTTCAACCGTCCTGTCGTGCCGCTGTTGGCCCCATCCGACCCCGCGCGCGCGGACCTGCCGAACCCGGTCACCTTCGACCCGCCCATCGCCGGCCGCGGCGAATGGCTGAACACCTCGATCTACGTCTTCACCCCTGATGAGCCGCTGGCGGGTGGAACAACCTACACGGGACGCGTCGCCGCCGGCCTGGCCGATACCACTGGCGGCCTGCTCGCCGAGACGTACACCTGGTCCTTCTCCACACAGCCGCCGGGCGTGGTGTGGGTCACCCCGACCGAAGGGGCTACCCTCGTGCCGGTGGACGGCCCCATCCAGGTCACTTTCAACATGCCGGTGGATCCCGACAGCGCCCAGCGGGCCTTCTCTCTGCGCCCGGCCGGCCTCCTGGGGGAGCAGATAGCGGGAACGTTCGCCGTGCTCAGCAACACGCTCGTCTTCACCCCCAGCGCGCGGCTGTCCTTCGACCAGGAGTACGTGGTCACGATAGGTGCCGGTCTCCGGGGCCTGGGCGGCGGGAGAGGGATGCCAGACGACTACTCCTGGCGCTTCACCACCGTCCCCCTGCCGCGCATCCTGAGTACCGATCCAGCCGATGGCCAGCAGAATGCTTCCCCCTATACGCCGTTCATCATCTACTTCAACACCCGGATAGACCCGGCCACGGTGATGCCCAACCTGGAGATGGAGCCCCCTCTGTCACCGACGAGCACCTACACCTACTACAACGAATGGGACAACTCCTTTGTCCTCGGCTTCGACGTGCGGCCCAGCACGGACTACACCGTCCGCATCGGCCCGAACATCGCCGACCCCTACGGCAACGTCACGGGGCAGGAGATGACCGTCCGCTTCCGCACCGCACCGCTCGACCCGGCGGTGTGGATCAACCTGCCCGACGTGGTGGGCACCTACAGCGCCTACGAGCCGGCCCGCCTGTTCGTCGGCCACCTCAATGTGAACCGGGTCAACCTGGCGCTTTACCGCCTCGCCACGACCGAGTACTTTGCTGCCCAGGAGGACTGGTACGACTACAATCCGCCTTCCTCCGCGCTCATCCGTCGCTGGTCCGTACCCGTGGAGGCGGCGCGGAATGAGATGGCCTACACGCCGGTGGACCTGGTCGAAGGGGGTGGGCGGCTGGAGCCGGGGCTGTACGTCCTGGAACTGCGCGCCGACGGCGTCTCCTTCGACCGCTGGCTGCACCGGCACGTCCTGGCTGTCAGCGCGATCAACCTCACCGTCAAGAGTGACGAGCGGGAGACGCTGGTGTGGGCCACCGACCTGGAGACCGGCGCGCCGGTGAGCGGACTGCGTCTGAGCGCTTATAACTACACCGGCACGAGGTACGGCACGGCCACCACCGACGACGACGGCCTGGCCACGCTGCCGGGGTACCGGAACACCGGCTGGCTCAGCATCCTGGTCATCGGTGACGAGCCCTTCACCATGGGCAGCCCCGACTGGAACAACGGCATCTCTATCTGGGAGTTCGGCCTGTCCGCGGAGAGCCTCTCGGCCTGGCGCGGCCACATCTACACCGACCGACCCATCTACCGACCTGGGCAGACGGTCCACTTCCGCGGCATCCTGCGCCAGGAGGCGGACGTCCACTACACCCTGCCGCCCAACGCCACGGTGCAGGTGACGGTCTACGACGCCGCCTACCAGCAGGTCTACCAGGAGTACCTGCCGCTGGACGAGTTTGGCGCGTTCACCGGCGAGGTCGCCCTGGCCGAGGGGGCATCGCTGGGGCAGTACAGCATCGAAGTGACGGTGAGCGGCCAGGTCTTCTATGGTTACTTCCAGGTGGCGGCCTACCGTCCCCCGGAGTTCGAGGTGGTTGTCACGCCGCGGCAGGCGGAGATCCCCCGCGGTCAGTCCACTCAGGCTACGGTGGAGGTGCGCTACTTCTTCGGTGGGCCGGTGGCGAACGCGCCGGTCGAATGGCACGTTATGGCCGACCAGGGGTATCGCTTCGCCCCTGACCAGTTCGGCCGCTACACCTTCACCGACACCGACGATCCGTGGGTCTGCTTCGACTGCTGGTGGTACAGCGGGCCCGGGCCGACGGTCATCCTCAGCGGCTCTGGCACCACCGACGCCGAGGGCCGGCTGACCATTGCCATCCCCGCCAACCTGCGCTGGGCGGACGGCGAGCCAATCACCCAGAGCGTCCGCCTGACCGTGGAGGCCACCGTCACCGGCAATGACGGGCAGGTCATCTCTGGCCGCGCTGACCTTATCGTCCACCGCGGCGAGTTCTACATCGGCCTGGCCCCGCGGGAGTATGTGGGCCGCGCCGGGGAGGAGATGAAAGTGGATGTGGTGACGGTAGACTGGGCGGGCGACCGGTTGCCCGGCCGGCGCCTGGACTTCACCGTCTACCGTCGCGAGTGGATCAACACCTGGGTGGAAAACGGGTCCGGCGGGGGGGAGTGGCGCTGGGAGACCAGCGATACCCCCGTCGCCAGCGGCACGCTGACCACCTCTGCCCAGGCCGAGGGGGTGGTCGCCTTCACCCCACCCCAGGGCGGCGCCTACCGTGTCGTCGTACGCGGGCGGGACGCGCGCGAGCGGCTGGTGCAGTCCAGCCTCTTCACCTGGGCCAGCGGTCCGGAGTACGTCTCCTGGCGGCGCTCCAACGACGACCGCATCACCCTGATCAGCGACCGCTCCACCTACCGCCCCGGCGACACGGCCGAGATTCTCATCCCCAGCCCCTACGCTGGCGAGCAGTGGGCCCTGGTGACGGTCGAACGCGGCACCATCCTCCAGCGCGAAGTGGTGCGGCTGGAGTCGAACTCCACCATCTACCGGTTGCCCATCACTGCCGACCACGTGCCCAATATCTACGTGGGCGTGGTCATCGTGCAGGGGCGACAGGCAGCGTTGGCGGCAGCCCAGGGCGGTCCGGCGGTGGCGAGCCACAAAGTGGGCTACGTTGCCCTGACGGTGGAACCGGAACCGCAGACGCTGAGCATCACCGCCACGCCGTCCACCGCGCAGGCGGAGCCCGGCGCGCAGGTGACCTACGACATCCGCGTCACCGACGCCACCGGCGAGCCGGTGGCGACCAGCCTGTCGCTCGACCTGGTGGACAAGGCTGTCCTCAGCCTCCAGCCGCGCACGCCCAACGCCATCGTTGAAGCCTTCTACGGCCGGCGCGGCCTGGGCATCACCACCGGCAGCGGCCTGGCGGTCTCGGTCAACCGTCTGCTGCTCGAGCAGATCGAGGAGATGCTGCGGGAGAGCGGCGCCGGCGCGGCCAGGGGCGGTGGGGCGGAGGTGCCGATAGTCGTTGCGGCTACACCGGCGATGATGCTCCCTGCACCGCGGGAGGCGGTCTCCCAGGAGGCGTATGATCTGGCGGCGCTACTGCCGGCGGGGGTCGAACTGCGCCAGGAGTTCGCCGACACGGCCTACTGGAACGGCTCCATCACCACTGCCGCCGATGGCACGGCTCAGGTGACGGTGGACCTGCCCGACAACCTGACCACCTGGGTCTTCCGCGCCGTGGGCGTGACACGGGCCACGCAGGTGGGCGAGGCCACGTCGGAACTCCTGGTGACCAAACCGCTGCTGATCCGCCCGGTCGTCCCGCGCTTCTTCGTGGTGGGGGATCACGTGCGGCTGGCGGCTATTGTCAACAACAACACCGACCAGGCCCTCGACGTGACCGTGACGATGGCTTCCACTGGCCTCACCCTCGACGAAACACGCACCACGCAACACGAAACCGTGGTCACCATCCCCGCTGGCACGGAACAGGAAGTCGCCTGGTGGGTCACCGTGGATGACGTGCCGCAGGTCGAACTGGCCTTCGCCGCCGTCTCCGGCGAGTACTCCGACGCCGCCCGTCCCCGCCTGACCACCGGGCCGGATGGCACGCTGCTGGTCTACCGCTACACCGCGCCGGAGATCGTCGGCACCGGCGGACAACTGGTGGGCGAGGGGAGCCGCACCGAGGCGGTCGCTGTCCCGCCGCGCTACGACAACCGCCGCGGTGAGCTCTCCATCCGCCTTGACCCCTCACTGGCCGCCGGGATGCAGGACGGGCTGGACTACCTGGAACACTTCGAGTACGAATGCACCGAGCAGACCGTCAGTCGTTTCCTGCCCAACGTCCTCACCTACCGCGCCCTGCAGGAGTTGGGCATCGCGGACCCCGAACTGGAGGCCCGCCTGCCGGGGCTGGTGCAGGAGGGGCTCGACCGGCTCTACCTCCAGCAGCACGATGATGGTGGCTGGGGCTGGTGGTCGAATGACGACTCCAACCCCTACCTGACCGCCTACGTCATCTTCGCCCTGGACAAGGCCGCCGAGGCCGGCTTCGAGGTACGCTCGGACGTGCTGTCGCGCGGGTTGGACTTCCTGAGCACTCAACTGGTTGCCGCCCGTGACCTGCGCTCCTATCAGGAGGCCAACCGCCAGGCGTGGATCCTCTACGTGATGGCCGAGGCGGGACGGACCGGGCAGGCCAGCGAACGCACCGACGACCTGTACGCCGCCCGCGAGAAACTGAGCCACTACGGCCGCGCCTTCCTGGCGCTCACCCTCAGCCTGATCCGCCCGGAGGACAGCCGCATTGCGACGCTCCTTTCCGACATCCAGAACGCGGCCATCCTCAGCGCCACCGGCGCGCACTGGGAGGAGCGCGAGTACGACTGGTGGGCGATGAACACCGACACCCGCTCCACCGCTGTCATCCTGGACGCGCTGGCGCGGCTGGACCCGCAGAATGACCTGATCCCCAATGTGGTGCGCTGGCTGATGGTGGCGCGGCAGGAGGGCATCTGGGAGACCACCCAGGAGACCGCCTGGGCGCTGATCGCGCTGACCGACTGGATGCGTGTCACCGGCGAATTGCGCGGTCAGTATGACTACGGCGTGCAGCTGAACGATGAAATGCTGGCCTCCGGCAACGTCACACCGGAGAACGTGCGCGAGTCGGTGCGGCTGAGCGTGGACGTGGCCGACCTGCTGGCCGGCAGCAATCGCCTGACCATCGGACGCGGCCCTGGCGAGGGGCGCCTCTACTACACCGCCCACCTGCGCGTCTTCCTGCCGGTGGAGGAGATCGAGCCGCTGAACCGGGGGAT
>DAOTYX010000127.1:0-11852 GCA_034434635.1 Anaerolineae bacterium
AGCGTCAGGGCCACCAGCCCCATCAGCGCCGCCAGCCATCTGTTCTTACCACTATACATGTCTTTCTCCTCCTAGAGTTTGGATTCCGCCTGTCGTATTCTACAGGCGGTCAACGGGCAACCGATTCTGTTCCAGGAACTGCTGCAGCTCTGGAGAATCGGGCACGCTGACCAGGTTGAAACGACCACCCCACCAGAGGACGAAGTGGTAGACGTTTTCCTCTCGGGCGCGGGAGCGCCACTGCGGGCGCATATACACGGGCGGCTCAACTCGCCAGCCCTGAGAGACCAGCGCGACCAACTGCGCATACGAAGAGTACCCCGGTCTGGCTGTGCCGTCCATCCGCATCGGTATCGGTGCAGGATAGAAACCCATCTGCCTCTCTTCCACGAGACAGATGGTAACACAGCAAGCTTAAGGGGAGTTTCGTGGGGCGTTAAGGGGGGTTTAGGGTTCTGTTAACGGCGTGTGAACGGGCAGGGCATCTCGTGTGTCAGCATTGAAGTGCGCTGCAATGGGCTGCTCGCCCTCTTGCCGGCCGCTTTCTAACCTGCGGGAGGATGGGGAGTATGGATCGGGATGGTCAGGTAGAACGTGGAGCCCCGCCCCTCCACGCTCTCGGCCCAGATGCGCCCGCCGTGGGCCTCGACGATGTGGCGGGCAATCGAAAGGCCCAGCCCCGTCCCGCCGCCGCTGCGCGCCCGATCGGCCTTGTAGAACCGCTCGAAGATGCGCGGCAGGTCATCCTCCGCGATACCCACGCCGGTGTCAGAGACGGAGACAAGGAGACACGGGGAGGCGGGGAGGCGGTGATGGGGGGGCATCTCCGCATCCCCCTCCGCCAACGCCGCCCGTACGGCGACCTGTCCGCCCGCGGGGGTGAACTTGATCGCGTTGTGCAGGATATTGGTGATCGCCTGGCGCATCCGTTCGGCGTCAGCCAGGGCCGGCGGGAGGTCCGGCGGGAGTTCGACGGTGAGCTGCAGCCCGGCTCGCTCGGCCTGCGGGCGCAGCCGTTCGACAGGGGGCAGGATGATCTCTTCTACTGGCACGGCGGCCATCTGCAGCGGGGCGCGGCCCGATTCGATCCGCGACAACTCCAGCAGTTCCTGGACGATCTGCGTCATCGCATCCACTTCTGTCTCCATGCGGTCCAGGAACCGCTTCGCTGCCAGGCGGTCCTCCAGCGCCCCGCCGCGCAGCGTCTCCACCAGCGCCTTGAGTGAGGCCAGCGGGGTGCGCAGTTCGTGGGAGACGTTGCTGATGAAATCGCGCCGCACCGTCTCCAACTGCCGCACGCGAGTGAGGTCCTGCAGGATGACCAGGCAGGCGGAGGGGGTGTTGCCCTGCAGCGGCGTGACGACCACCTGGAAGAACGGCCCCTGGCGGCCCATCTCCACCGGCTCGACCTGCTCCTTGCCCTGCTCGCGGCACCGTTGCCAGAGAGAGATGATCCGATGGTCGCGGGCGACCTCGGCCAGCGTGCGGCCCAGGGCCGCCTCCGTGTCCGTGCCGAGCAGCCGACCGGCAGAGGGGTTGATCAGGCGGACGCGCCCGTCCTCGTCGGTGATCAGCGCACCGTCGGCCATGACCTCCAGCACGGCGGCCAGGCGACTGCGCTCCTCGCTGAGCGTGGTGATCGTCCCCCGCAGACGATCGGCCATCTGGTTGAAGGAGCGGGTGAGCAGGCCGACCTCGTCCTGGGTGGTCGGCAGGAGGCGCGCACCCAGGTCGCCGCCGGCCATGCGCTGCACGACGCTGGTCAGTCGGCGCACCGGGCGGACGGCCCGCTCAGCCAGAAGGACGGCCAGCAGCGCCGCGCCTACGGTGGCCAGCAACCCGGCCAGGATGATCGCGCCGCGCAGGTGGGCCACGCTCGCTTCGACCTGCTGCGCGGGCAGGGCCACGCGCATGATGCGCGTCGCGCCCTCCGCTGTCACCGCGACAGCCACGTACATCATCTCCTGACCCAACGTATTGCTGAAGCGGAGGCTGCTGCCCGTCCCCTCCGCCAGCGCCTGTTGCACCTCAGGGCGGAAGAGGTGGTTGTCCATCTGAGCGCGGTCCTCGTGCGACTCGCCGACCACTGTGCCATCGGTGGCGATGATCGTCACGCGGGCGCCCAGGAGGTCGGCATAGTGACGCGCCGCGTCATCGAAGGTGGCCGTCGGCTCCGCCCAGGCGGGTTGGGAGGCCAGCGCGTCACCGACCAGGCGCGCGTCGTCAGCCAGTTGCGCCCGCAGGTCGGCCAGGCGTGCCTGCCGGACGAAGCCGGAGAGGTAGATGAGCAGGCCGAGCATGGCCAGCACGATCAGGACAATATATGGAACGGCGATACGCCAGCGAATGGTATGAAGCATCTAACCCTCGAACCGATACCCTGCTCCCCGCACGGTGACGATGCGCGTCGGCTGCGCCGGATTCGGCTCGATCTTCTCGCGCAACCAGCGCACGTGGACGTCCACCGTGCGGCTGCCGCCGCCGTATTCCCAGCCCCAAACGCGCTCCAGGATCAGGTCGCGGGAGAGGACGATGCCCCGGTTGCGGGCCAGGAAGAGCAGCAGGTCGTACTCTTTGGGTCTGAGGATCAGCGGGTGGCCGGCGCGTGTCACCTCGTGGCGAGACAGGTCAATCACCAGGTCGTCGAAGACCAGTCGCTCCGGCGATGTGCGGGCACCCTCTGCTGTCGGCTCGCCTGTGGTGAGCCGCGAGCGCCGCAGGAGCGCCTTGACCCGCGCCATCAGTTCCCGCATGCTGAACGGTTTGGTGACGTAGTCATCAGCCCCCACTTCCAACCCAACGACCCTATCCACTTCCTCATCGCGAGCGGTGAGCATCAGGATGGGGACGTTGGTTTCCTGGCGCAGGATACGACAGACCTCGAAACCGTCCAGCCCCGGGAGCATGATGTCCAGCAGGATGAGATCGGGTCGTCCCTGTCGGGCTAGCACCAGCGCCGTTGGGCCATCCGCAGCGACCTGGACGGTGTAGCCCTGTCGGGCCAGGTTGTATTCCAGCGTCTCTCGTAAGGCCAGATCATCCTCGACAATCAACACCTTCTCGTTCATTTCGGTCTCAGCCGGGCTGCCTCCCTGGCCAGGTCGAGATACTCCCGTCGCACCAGTTCCTGTTCCCCCACGCCGAAGAGCGTCAGCATTTCGCCGATCAGTTCCGCCTTCCGCTCCGCGTCCTGTGCTGACCAGGTACGGCTCTTGATCTCCAGGAAGACACCTGGCAGTTCGGGTGAGAGCATACGGTCCAGGTTGACGGCGAAGTCGGTGCCCCCGAAGCGGACGTGGTAGCGGCGGCGCTCTTTTTGGACCTCCCATTCCTGTTGCGGCTGGAAGTACTCCCGGTAGAAGCGCAGGCTGCGCGTGGCGGGCGCGTCGAAGCGAGAGCGTGACAGGAGGATGGAGTGGGCGAACTCCCGTTCCTTCGACGGCCCGGTCAGGGTGAGCCGATAGCGCACGTCGGTGACTTCTCCCTCCTCATCGAAAATCTCCTCCTCCCGATAGCGCAGCCGGCTGTGGTCGGGGTCGTCGAACATGAAGTAGGTGTCGTACTGGCGGCGGTGGGAGGATTTGACCACTGGCATCTGCGGCCCTGTCAGCGCCGCTTCGACCGGAGCGGCGTCGGGCAGGTGGACCTTGACCTGCACCTCGAAGGTCTTCTCCTGCGCCACCCCGCCGATGGCCAGCAGTTTGCTCAGCACGCTCTCCTCGCGCGCGATCAGGAAACGATCAATCTTCCGGGCTACCTGCGCCGCCTCGGCGCACAGGCTCTCCTCGTCCACGGTCAACAGTGTCCGGTCGCGCATCAGCCAGCGGCCATCGCAGATGACGTGGCGTACATCCCCGCTCTTGGCGGCGTAGACGATCTGCGAGTAAATGGCATCATGGTCGCGCTGGAACTTAGGAGAAAGATGTACCCCTTGCAGGCTGACTACGGTTATGTCGGCCCGTTTGCCCACTTCCAGCGAGCCGGTCAGATGGGCGATATGCAGCGCGTGGGCCCCCATGCTGGTCGCCATCGCCAACGCCTGTCGCGCCGGGACGACAGTGGGGTCTAAGGTGACCCCCTTGGCCAGCAGGGCTGCCAGCCGCATCTCCTCGAACATGTCCAGGTCGTTATTGCTGGCCGGACCGTCGGTGCCGATTCCCACCGCCAGGCCCAGCGCCAGCATGCGCGCCACCGGCGCGAAGCCGCTGGAGAGTTTCAGGTTGCTGGTGGGGTTGTGGGCCACGCCAGCCCCATGGTGCAGCAGCGTGTGCAGCTCTCCTTCGTCCAGATGGACGCAGTGCACGGCCGTCACCCGCGCCTCGAAGAGGCCTTGCTTCTTGACCCACGGCACCATGGGCATGCCGTATTCTTTGCGGTGGTCCTGCACTTCCTGCGCGGTCTCTCCCAGGTGGATGTGGATGGGTACGTCATATTCCAGGGCCAGCGCAGCGCAGGCCTGGAGCATCTCCGGGGTGGAGGTATAGGCGGCGTGGGGGCCGACAGCCGGAATGATGAGCGGATGTCCCTTCCAGCGGGCCACGAAGTCGCGGGCCAGCCGTAGTCCGTGATCGTAACTGGGGGCGTCGGGTGTGGGGAACTTGAGGATGGACTGGGCGCAGACAGCGCGCATGCCGGCCTGCGCGGTGGCGTCGGCGACCGCTTCCTCATAGTAGTACATGTCGCCGAAGCAGGTGACGCCGGAGCGGATCATCTCCGCACACCCCAGTTGGGTCCCCAGCCAGCAGAAGCGCGGCCGCACAAACTCCCGTTCGACCGGCATCATGTAACCCATCAGCCAGACGTCCAACCGGAGGTCATCGGCCAGGCCGCGCACCAGGGTCATCGGGACGTGGGTGTGGGCGTTGATCAACCCCGGGATGATCGCCTGGCCGGTGCAGTCCACAGTCTCCTGTGCTGACCAACTGGCGTGCACCTCTTCCGCCGGCCCCACGGCCACGATGCTGCCATCCCGTACTGCCACTGCGCCCGGTTCGAACTGCTCGAACTGGCTGTTCATAGTCACCACGATGCCGCCCGTCAACAGCAGGTCTGCTTTCTCCATGGCCTGACCTCGATGGATGGATACCTGCATTATAGGCGAACCCACAACGATGCACAAATCCACCTTCGGCCCCTCTCTGCCTCTCCGTGTCTCCGCTTCTTGACTATCCCTCAATCTCGACTACACTTTGCTCAAACCGGTGTGGAGGTCAGGCATGAGCCGAAAACAGTGGTTGGTGATTATCGTCCTGGGAATCGCTGACTGTCTGGTGTTGGCCTGTCTGGCTGGGGTGATTGTCTTCGCTCCTCGTCTCCAGGCGCTGCGGGAGAGGGCCGTCGCGGCGACCAACCCCACGCCAACGGTGACGTTGCCCCCCACCTGGACCCCCACTCCCACGTTCACCCCCGCGCCGACGCGGACGCCGCGCCCCACGCCCACCCGCGTGCCCACGCGCACGCCGATCGTCATCCCCACGCCCACGCCGACACCCACGCTGACGCCCACGCCTGTCACGCTGGTGAATGGCGACTTCGAGGATATCGCTTTCGACCACGTGCCCGGCTGGGAGATGACGGCGCTGGTCAACTGGCAGCCGGGGCAGGAGTTCAACCCCGACTTCTCCTACGCCCGTCCCGAATTCCTGCCGGGAGACCGCCAGATCCACGGTTCGACCTTGCAGATTCAGACCTTCCAGTGGGTCAAGTTCCAGGTGACGCTCTACCAGGTCATCACCCTCACCGCTGGCACGCGAGCGCGGTTCGAGATCTACGCCCGTGGCTACTCGAACATGGGCGGCATCCAGGTACGTGCGGGCATCGATCCCACCGGCAACCCCGCCTGTCAGCAGGGCGCCTGGGGAGACACGCAGGTCATTGACCAGAGCAGTGGCCTGGTGCTGCTGCAGTCTCCTGCGGCGGCAGTTGGCCGGGGCGGGCGGATGACCGTCTGTTTCTTCGCCGAGCCGCAGTTCGCCTCTCAGTTCCACGCCGCCTACTTCGACGACGCCACGCTCACGATTCTCTCGTCGCCCTAGATGGGACGGTCGCTGCGCGCTGTGCACCTGCTCGTCTTGAGCGCTGGCCTGTTGGTCGGTTGTGTGACATCGCAGCCAGCGGTAGGCCCGTCGCTGCCATCTCCTGTTCCTTCTCCCTCTCTCCCGCCAACGGCCACTCCTCTCCCTCGTGAGGTGGTGATCGCCCTGCCAGAGCCGCCCGACAGCCTGAATCCCCTCTATGCCCGCACCTGGTCGGCGCGGGCGGTACAGGGGCTGTTTCTGGCCGGGCTGTGGCGCCTGGACGACAGCCTTGCCCCGCACCCGGAACTGGCGGCAGGGTTGCCCACGGAGGCCGACGGCACCATCGCCGATGGCGGCCGTACTTTCACTATTCGCTTGCGGCCTGAAGCGACCTGGTCGGATGGTCAGCCGCTCACTGCCGATGACCTGCTCTTCACCTATCAGATGGCCGTGGCGCCGGAGAACAGCGTCGTCAGCCGCTTCCCTTATGACCGCATCGAGGGTATTGTCGCCGTGGACGCGCACACCGTTCAGGTCCGTTTCGGCGAACCCTTCGCCCCCTGGCCCTCGACGCTCTTCTCGTATGTGCTGCCACGCCATGTCCTGGAGCCGGTGTTCGCCCGCGAGGGGACGCTGGACCGGGTGGTCTGGAATCGCCAACCCACGGTGGGTAGCGGTCCTTTCGTCTTTGCCGGGCAGGAAGGGGATGTGCTCCATTTCGTGGCCAACCCCCTGGGCAATGCCTGTTGCCGGGTGGCTGTGCGCGTCCTGCCCCAGGTTGAAGAACGGCTTGCTGCAGTACGGGCGGGAGAGGTGGACCTGGTTCCCTTGCTCTGGCCGGAGCATGCTGACGGGGTGAGCGATCTGACCGGCGCGCGTGTGGTGGAGGGGGCTTCAGGCTTGGTCGAGACCCTGGTCTTCAACTTCGACCCGGCCACGGGGCACCCCGCTCTCCAACAGGAGGCGGTGCGCCGGGCAATTGGACTGGCGCTCGATCGTCCGCGGCTGTGCGACCTCCTGGCTCCGGGTCGGGCTCAACCCGCCTTCAGCCTGTGGGCCGGGACGGTATTCGAAAGTCCCGCCGCCAGCGCCGCCTTCGCTGGTCAGGCGAACGATCTGCTGGATGGCGCTGGCTGGCGGGATCGGGATGGCGACGGTGTGCGCGAGCGGGACGGCCTCCCCCTGACGTTGCGTTATGCTGTGCCTGCCTCTGGCGTGCAACGAGGTGCGGTAACGGCTGCCCTGGGGCAGATGCTGGCCCGTGTCGGCATCCGCCTGCAACCGGTGGTCTGGGGTGCGGAGGAGGGCTGGGACCTGGCGGAGTGGGCGTCTGTCCCGCCGGGATATCCTGACCCCGATGACCCACGGTGGCTGTGTGTGGGGGCCGGAGAGGGAGGACACAATCCCACCCGTCTCTGCGATGAGGATCTGGACAGCCTGCTCTACGCCCAGGCGGAGACGGCCGAAATGAGCGTGCGTGTGGAAATCTTCTACCGCATCGAGGCGCTCAACGCCGAACGGGTCTGGTGGGTGCCGCTCTGCCGCCTGCCCGACCTGTGGCTGGTGGGGGAAGAGATGGAGGACATTCACCCCTGGCGCGGGGATCCCTTCTGGGATTTCCCGCACTGAGGCCGATCCAGAGCGGCTCTGGATTGCGCCGACATGTCTGCGCTTTGAAAGCGGCGACGCAGTCGCCGCAGTCCAAAACGTTGCCGCAGTCCGAACTTTGCAGGCGTTCGACGAAGGAGTACAATTGACCTGAAACCTGCAACCTGAAACCATAACCAGGAGGTGCCGCTTTGATCCACCGTATCACGGCTCACCCCATCCTGCCGGTCGAGGACCGGCCATTGATCGAGTTCACCTGGCAGGGGCAGACGTTCACGGCCCGCCAGGGGGAGACCATCGCCGCGGCGCTGTTCGCCAACGGGGTGCGCGTCTTCGGTCATCACCCCAAGGATGGCGCCCCGCAGGGCATTTTCTGCGCCAACGGGCAATGTGCGCAGTGCACGGTGATGGCCGATGGGCTGCCGGTCAAGTCCTGCATGACCCTCGTGCGCGAAGGGATGCACGTCGAACCGCTGGAGGGACTGCCGGCATTGCCTGACGTCCACTCCCTGCCCGCGCTGCGTGGCATAGAGACGGTCGAGGTGGAGTGCCTGATCATCGGCGGGGGGCCTGCGGGTCTCTCTGCGGCCATCGAACTGGGCAAGGCCGGCGTGCGCACGCTCATTGTGGACGACAAGCACCGTCTGGGCGGGAAACTCGTCCTGCAGACCCACAAATTCTTCGGCTCGGTGGATGCCTGCTACGCTGGCACCCGTGGCATAGACATCGCCACGAAACTGGAGAAGGAGGTGCGTGGCTTCGAGAACGTCCAGGTGTGGCTGAACTCCACCGCCCTGGCTGTCTTCTCCGACCGCAAGGTTGGCGTGTTGCGCGAGGGACGGTACGTCATCGTCCAACCCCACATCCTGCTGGTAGCCACCGGCGCGCGGGAGAAGTCGCTGACCTTCCGGGGGAACACCCTGCCGGGGGTGTACGGGGCCGGCGCGTTCCAGACCCTGGTCAACCGCGACCTGGTGCGGGCCACCAACCGACTGTTCATCGTTGGCGGGGGCAATGTGGGGCTCATCGCCGGCTACCACGCCCTCCAGGCCGGCATCGAGGTCGTGGGTCTGTGCGAGGCCCTGCCGGAGTGCGGTGGCTACAAGGTGCATAAAGACAAACTGGCCCGCCTGGGTGTGCCTATCTACACCTCCCACACTGTCCTCAGCGCCAACGGCGAGCGGGAGGTCGAGTCCGTCACCATCGCTCAGGTGGACGAGAACTGGCGGCCCATCCCCGGCACGGAGAAGACCTTCGCCTGCGACACGCTGCTTGTCGCGGTGGGACTGGACCCTGTGGACGAGTTCGTCCACAAGGCGCGCGAGTTCGGCCTGCCGGTCTACGCTGCGGGGGATGCGGAGGAGATCGCCGAGGCCTCCGCGGCGATGTTCACCGGGCGCATCCGCGGCCTGGAGATCGCCCGCAGCCTGGGCCGCGACGTCGGTGAGGTGCCACCGGAGTGGCACCGCACCGCCGAGATCCTCAAATCCCGCCCTGGTGCGGTCGTCACCGAGGACCTGCCGGAGCGGGAAGAGGGGGTCTTTCCCGTCTTCCATTGCGTGCAAGAGATTCCCTGCAACCCCTGTACTTCCGTCTGTCCGCAGAAGTGCATCGTCATCGAGGGGGAGGACATCCGCGGTATGCCCGAATACGTCGGCCAGGACTGCGCGGGCTGCGAGCAGTGCGTCGCCATCTGCCCGGGGCTGGCCATCACCCTGGTGGACTACCGGCAGGACCCCGAGTTCCCCATTGTGACCATCCCCTACGAGTTCCCAGCGGGGAGCATTCACGAGGGGAGCGTGGTGACCGTGCTGGACACTGAGGGGCAGATGCTGGGCAACGTTGAGGTGGTGAAGGTACGCCATCCCCGATTTGCCGACCGGGCGCTGCTGGTGCGCGTGCGCGCGCCACGAGAGATTGCCCGGCGCATTGCCGGCATCCGCATGCAGGAGATGACGGTGGGCGAGCCGCTGGCGCGCTACGTCGCTCGTACAGCCGATGACGAGGTTGTCTGCCGCTGCGAGCGGGTGACCGCCGGGGAGATCCGCGCGCTCATCCGCGCCGGCATACGGGACATGAACCACATCAAGGCGGTCACCCGCGCCGGCATGGGCGCGTGCGGCGGGAAGACCTGCACGAACCTCATCAAGCGGCTGTTTCGCGAGGAAGGGGTGTCACCCGCGCAGATGACGGAGAATACCCAGCGGCCCCTCTTCGTCGAGGTGCCGCTCGGGGTCTTCGCGGGGGTCGCTGGTGAGGAGAAGCCGCCGGAGGCGGCTACCGTGGTGCACGCCACCGACGCGCACGAGGGAGGGATGTGATGACCACACGAGTTTACGACGCCATCATCATCGGCGCGGGCAGCATCGGCCTGCCAGCGGCGTTCTTCATGGCCCAGGCGGGGTTGAGGCCACTGGTCATTGACCAGTTCGCCAGCCCCGGCCAGGGGTCCAACAAGGCCGCCATCGGCGGCATCCGCGCCACCCACTCCACGCCGGCCAAGATCCGCCTCTGCCTCAAGTCCATCGAGGTCTTCTCCACCTGGCAGGAGACCTACGGGGACAACATCGAGTGGTATCAGGGCGGCTACTCCTTCGTCGCCTATCGGGAGCGGGAGGAGCGCGCCCTCAAGGACCTGCTCAAGGTGCAGCAGGCCTACGGGTTGAACATCCGCTGGTTGGACCGCGACGATCTGCTGGAGGTCATCCCGGCGCTGAACCGTGAAGGGCTGATCGGCGGCACCTACTCGCCGGGAGACGGCTCCGCCTCGCCCCTGCTCAGCGCTCACGCCTTCTACGTCCGGGCGAAGGAGCGCGGGGCGGAGTTCCGCTTCCGTGAGCGGGTCACTGGCATCATCCGCCGCCGGGGGCGGGTGGTGGGCGTGCGTACCGACCAGGGGGGCTATGCCACCCCGGTGGTCATCAACGCTGCCGGCCCCTGGGCGCGGACGGTGGCGCAGTTCGCCAGCCTGGACGTGCCCGTGGTTCCTGACAGTCATGAAGCGGGGATCACCGAGCCAGTGGCCCGTTTCCTGGAGCCGATGGTGGTGGATATTCGCCCCGCTGAGGGCTCCAAGAACTACTACTTCTATCAGCACAAGCCCGGCGGCGTGGTTTTCTGCATCACCCCCGAGCCGCCCATCGTCGGCACCGACCGGCGGGAGACCTCGGTCTTCCTGCCGATGATCGCCCGGCGCATGGTGGACCTGATGCCCAAACTCGCCAATCTGAAGGTGCGGCGCACATGGCGCGGCCTCTATCCCATGACCCCTGACGGCTCGCCCATGATCGGCTGGGCGCGGGAACTGGAGGGGTACATCCACGCCGTGGGGATGTGCGGTCAGGGGTACATGCTGGGGCCGGGCGTGGGGGCGTTGCTGGCGCGCATGGTGCAGCACGCCCTGCTCCCGGAGGACGAGCAGGCGCTGGAGGAACTCAGCCCCTATCGCGAGTTCGGCGGGGAGGAGCGGCTGAAGTGAGGGCTTCTGCATGGTCGGGCATCGCCTGGATCTGACCACGGACGACAGACCACAGACCACGGACCACTGTCGTCCATCGTCTGTGGTCTATCGTCTGTCCTCCGTGGCCCGTGGTCGAACGAGGCGTGGCTCGAGGAGGTGAAGAATGACAGCGCATCTGCTCCTGGTGCTTCTCGGCGCGTTTCTTCTGGGCTCCCTGCCCACGGCCTACCTGGTGGCGCAGGCCTTTGCCGGGGTGGACATCCGCGCAGTGGGTGACGGCAACCCCGGGGCGAAGAACGTCTACCAGAGCGTGGGGCCGCTCGCGGGGGTGCTGGTGGCGGCGGTGGACATCGCCAAAGGGGCGGCGGCGGTGGGGCTGGCGCAGTCGTTGGGCGAGACGGGCGGGGTGGTGCGCGCCGTGGGCCTGGCTGCCGTGCTCGGCCATGACTTCAGCCCCTTCCTGCGCTTCCGGGGCGGACAGGGCATGGCGGCCATCCTGGGTGTCTTTGGCATCCTTTACCCGTGGGAGTTGGCTGGCTGTCTGGCGCTCGGCGCGCTGGCGTTTCTGGTGACGCGCAACTGGGACCTTTCCTGCGCAGTCGCTTTTGTCGCCTTTGCAGGCTCCCTGTGGTTCACCGGCCACACCGTCGCCGAGGCGCTGTATCCCTTCGTCCTGCTGCCGACTATTGGGTTGAAGAAGGCCATTCAGGTGTGGCAGGCGCGCCATGCTACGAACGGCCTGGCCCGGTGAGGGGTGGCAGGTGCTG
>DAOTYX010000128.1:0-6542 GCA_034434635.1 Anaerolineae bacterium
AAACGTGAAACGCATCACGCTTCACGCTTCACGCATCACGTTTCACGCATCACGTTTCACGCATCACGTTTCACGCATCACGTTTCACGCATCACGTTTCACGCATCACGTTTCACGCAACGGAGGCATACCTATGACAACCATCCACCACATCGCCATCGTCGTCCGGGACCTGGACACAGCGCTGGCCTTCTACCGCGACGGGCTGGGCCTGACGGTGAGCGCGCGGCGCGAGGTGCCGGAGGAGGGCGTCGAGGTCGCCTTCCTCCCCACGGGCGAGAGCGAGATCGAGCTGATTCGCCCGCTGACCAGCGAGGGCGGCGTGGCCGCCTTCCTGGAAAAGCGCGGTGAGGGGCTGCACCACGTCTGCCTGGCCGTGGACGACATCGAAGCGGCCATGGAACAGTTGCGCGCCAGCGGGGCGCAGTTGCTCGGCGAACAACCCAAGACCGGCGCGGGCGGCACCCGCTACATCTTCGTCCACCCGAAATCCGCCCACGGTGTGCTGCTGGAACTCTACGAGGAGGCGCGATGAGCGAACGCAAACAGGAACTGCTGGTCCGGCTGCAGAAAGGCCTGGAGAAGACCCGCGCTGTGTTCAACACCTTCGTCCCCGCCCAGTGGGAGGCGGTCCTCTACACCGACCCCTACCCCTGGACGGCGCGCGACCTGCTGGCCCACTTCCTTTCGTCGGAAGAGGGGTTGCTGCAGCTCGTCCAACAGATCGTCGCCGGCGGCCCCGGCGCGCCGGAGGGGTTCGACTACAACGCCTTCAACGCCAGCGAGCAACAGCGGCTGGCCGGCATCCCCCCCGACCGGCTGCTGGCCGACCTGACCGCCGCCCGCCAGCGCACCATCGCCTGGGTCGCCGGTCTGGACGAGGCCGATCTGGACAGGGTGGGCGCGCACCCGGCGCTGGGACAGGTCAGTGTGGAGGTCTTCCTCAACGCGATCTACGGCCACCAACTGATGCACATGCGCGATCTGATGCAGGCATTGGGATCATGACCATGGACATTCCCCCAACCGCTACTCCAGAATCCTCCGCCGTGGCCCGGCTGCGCGAGCGGCTCAGCGATCTGATGGCCGTGGAGGAGGTGAAGATGCTGCCGGGGCCGACCACCGCCTTTGCCTTCGTGGGCCGGCTCTACGGCGCGGCGGAGGAGACGTTCGACCGGCTGTCGGCGCGCTTCGCCGGACTGGGCTACACGGCAATGCTGTCCCAGACGGACGACGGGCGCTTCCAGGTCGTCGCGCTCCAGGGCATCGCCCGCCCCCGCCCGACGCGCCGCTGGGTCAACCTGTTGCTCTTCGCCCTCACCGTCGTGAGCGCAATGTTCGCCGGCCTCTCGCCGGAGTTCGACATCGCCAATCCCCGCTGGTACCTGTCGGGGCTGCCCTTCGCGGCGGCGCTGCTGGGCATCCTGCTGGCCCACGAGCTGGCCCACTACTTCGTCGCCCGGCGCTACGGCTCGCCGGTCAGCCCGCCCTACTTCGTGCCGATGCCGCTCAGCCCGCTGGGGACGATGGGGGCGGTGATCTTCCAGCAGGCGCCGATGCGCGACCGCAAGGCGCTCTTCGACATCGGCATCGCCGGGCCGCTGGCCGGGCTGATCGTCGCCCTGCCGCTGCTCATCATCGGCCTGCGCTTCACCTACGTCGGCCACCCCTCCCAGTTCATGGACGATGAAGCCCTGCAAGAGCGGCTGGAAGCCACGTGTCGAGAGCCGCGAGGATGGGAGGCCATCCCCTGCCTGCTGTTCGGCGGGACGCCGGCGGAGGGGCAGGAGGGGGCCCAGCAGGTCATGCAAGAGGGGAACTCGATCCTCTACTGGGCAGCCAAGTACATCGTCTTCGGCCGCTCCCTGCCGGGCGACAACGGAGAGGATGTGTGGCTCTCCTCGCCCAGTCCCGGCGGGCCGGTGGTCTTCGCCGCCTGGGCCGGCCTGCTGGTGACGGCGCTCAATCTGCTGCCCATCGGCCAGTTGGACGGGGGACACGTGGCCTACGCGCTGCTGGGCCGCCGGGCGTGGAAGCTGGCCTACGTGATGTTGGGACTCCTGGGTACGCTGGGGCTGGCGCTGGCGCTGACCGGCAACCCGGCCTGGATCACCTGGATCATCTGGGCCGGGCTGGGGCTGCTGCTGGGCCCGCGTCACCCGCCGCCGCTCAACGACACCACCCGCCTGGGCACGGGCCGGGTCGTGCTGGGTGTCTTCCTGGCCCTGATCTTCATCCTCACCTTCGTGCCGGTGCCGCTGGTCTTCGTCACCGCGCCGTGAGGAGGGAGCGACCACAGCGCATCGTTCTGGCGCGGAATGTGTTATAGGCAATGGACACATGAACCCAGGCACGGTTGTCGTCATTGCCCTATCCGCGTTCCTCGTGCTGTGGTACGGGGCAGGGTATCTATACAACCGCCGCCGCGGTGAGTGGCTGTTCCATTGGCTCCAGGCGGGGCTGGAGACCCTCGGCGGGGAATCCGAGGCCGGCTGGCTGGGATCGCCCACCACGGGGGCGCGCGTCAACGTCCTCCACGCCGCCCCACCCTTCCGCCGGCTGGAGATCACCCTGCTGCTGGAGACCCGCGAGGTGATGCCCCTGTGGCTGGTCAATCACTTGTACGGGCGGCGGGATAGGCTTATAATCAAGAGCACGCTGCGCTCCCCTCGCCAGGGGGAGATCGAGCTGCTGCCGCCTCACAGCCAGACCGCCCGCGCCCTGCGCCAGGAGCAGGAGCAGCCGTGGACGTGGGGCGCTGGACCGCGCGGCCTGGCGCTGGCCTATCGCGGCACCGGAGCCGAGCAACAGGTCGCCCGGCTGATGGCCTGGTGGGAGACGTACGGGGATTGCCTGGATCGCCTGTCCTGGCGCAAGGCCGACCCGCACCTCCAACTACAGATGCGGGTGGGGAAACTGAGCGCCCGGCCGAGCCGGCGGTTCTTCGCCGATCTGCAAACAGCGGTGCACGGCGTAGATGTCGCCGATCATTGACCCTTTCCAGTCCCACGCCATCGAGGCGGAAGGAGGTGCCAACGGGTGCACAGCAGGGATCCCTCTACTACGACATCCTGATCGTCCTGTCAGTTCGTCAGTAAGGAGGCAGAAGCGATGAATGCGATAGTCGTCCTGATCCTGGCGGCCATCGGCGCCGCGGTCGGCTACGGTGTCTACGCCAAGACCATTGACCGCCGGATCGTGCAGCCCGATTCCTCCAAGGCAACGCCCGCCAAGATGTACATGGACGGGGTGGACTTCATGCCGGCCAATCGCAACGTCCTCTTCGGCTACCAGTTCAAGTCCATCGCCGCCCTCGGCCCCATCCTGGGCCCGATCATCGCCGTCCAGTGGGGTTGGCTCCCTGCCCTCGTCTGGATCATCCTGGGCACCTTCTTCATCGGCTGGGTCCAGGACTACAGCAGCATCATCATGGGCATCCGCGAGGAAGGGCAGACCTTCGGCGCGCTCAGTTACCGCCTGATCTCGCCGCGCGCCCGGAGCATCCTCCTGGCCTTCATCTACATCTACCTGCTGATGATTATGGGCGCCTTCGGCATCCAGGTGGGCTTCAACCTGCTCGCCAAGACCGCTGTGCCGCTGGGGGTGATCATCGTCACCCTGGCCGGCGTCCTGGCTGGCCAGATGACCTACAAGTGGAAGCGAGACATCATCCTCACCACGGTGGTCACCGTCATCATCGCCCTGGTCGGCATCTGGGTGGGGACGCTGCCGGCGGTGAAGCAGTTCTTCGCCGCGCTCTATGGCATCGGCGCCGAGGGCACGAGCCCGCCCTTCTTCCTGCAGGTGACCCGGGCGGGCTTCATCGGCAGCCTGCTGGTCGTGATCTTCTGCTACCTGGGGGCGGTCCTCCCCATCTGGCGCTGGGCACAGCCGATCAACTACGTGGCCTTCTGGATCGTCTTCCTCGGCATCCTGGGCGGGATCATCGGCCTCCTCATCGGGCGCCCCGGGATGGGGGACTTCCCGGCCGTCACCCAATTCACCACCGCGTCAGGTCCCTTGTGGCCGATGCTCTTCGTGACCATCGCCTGCGGCGCCATCTCCGGCTGGCATAGCCTGGTCTCCTCCTCCGGCACGGCACGCCAGTTGGAGAAGGAGACCGACGCGCTCTACGTGGGTGGTGGGGCCATGTTCCTGGAGATGATCTTCGCCACCGTCGCCTTCCTCACCGCCACCGTCGCCTTCGGCAGTTTCCAGGGCTACCTGGATGCTGGCGGCCCCGGGGCAGCGGCGGCCGTCTTCTCCAATGGCCTGGCCGTCTTCCTGAACAGCTGGGGGCTGGATCGCATCCTGGGCGCGGGCTTCGGCGCGGCCTACGGCGGCGTCTTCCTGACCCTGATGGCGCTGACGATCATGCACCTGGTAGTGCGCTTCATGCGCGTCGCCAGCGCCGAGGCGTTGGGAGACCGCTTCCCCATCCTGCGCAACGTCCACGTCGGCTCGCTGATCGCCCTGGCTCTGACGCTCCTCCTCATCTGGATCGTGCCCTTCCTGCAGATTTGGGGCATCTTCGGCGCCGCCAACCAGCTGATGGCCTCCCTGGCCCTGCTGCTCATCACCCTGTGGCTGATGTCCAAGGCCAAGAACTACCAGTGGACCTTCTGGCCCTTTGTCTTCATGCTGGTCACCACCATCGGAGCGCTGCTCTGGTCAGCCTACGCCGCTTTCTTCATCAAACTCCCCGCCCAGACTGCCTGGCAGGGCATGGTCGCCCAGATAACCATCGGGGTGCTGGCGCTGCTGCTGGTCGTGCTGGCCATCATCCTGGTGGTGGACGGCGTCGGGAGCATCCGGCGCTATCAGGCGCAGATGGCCAAGGCGGCCAGCCGCTGAGGCCATCCGTCGGCAGAAGAACAGGCGGTAGGGCGGGCTCCCCACCCGCCCTACCTCTCTGCCCGTCGTACCGATGAGGAGTTATGGACCTGCAGGTGATCATGCCCATCCCGACCACCTTCCGCCAGTGCCTCTCCTGCGAGGCCCTCTCGGCGGAGTCCGTGGGAGAGCCAGCACGGCGGGAGATGGTCCAGGAATACCCGCCGGAGTTCCTGGCCGACTTCGACCGCCTCATGGTCTGGATTGGCGAACTGACCCTCCGCTTCGGGCCAGCGTTGCAGGTGCGCGTGGTGGACCCGCAATCCCTGGAGGGGTTTTGGAAGTGCCTGCGGCACGGCGTGCGCCGCTACCCGACCTTCCTTCTCCCTGGAGGCCGAAAGGTGACGGGATGGGAGAAGGCAGCCCTCGAAGAGGCCCTGCAGAAAGCGACGGAATGACCGTCAGCGGAACATCAAAAGAACCCTCGCTCATCGAGAAGTTGGAACACCGCCTCCGGAAGGCCGGCTCTGCTCTGCGCGACATCCTGTACGGGATGACCCTGTACGACTGGGTGCTGGAGACGGAGAAGGCGCGAGGGGAGGTGGAGAAAGCCTTCGTCCTCCTGGTCTTCGGCGACCTGCTGGGTGTCCCGATCCTGCCCCCCTATTACACCCTCCGCCTGCTGCCCTACGCCGTGCCGCGTCTCGAGGGCTGGCGACGGTGCATGCTGCGGGAAAAGGACATGACCGACCTGTGCACCCAGGATATCGGCTGAAGCGTAGAGCCGTCGACCGCCAAGAGCGCGAAATGGGACGAAACACCCGAAACGCGCCAAAACATCGCTCGTGCGGATACCCTACCGCTTTCGCGCCCTTTCGGGGCCTATTGCGGAAAAAGAGAAACGGAAGTAAACTGTCCCCGATTCCACTCCCGATTGCCCTGAGGAGGAGCAATGACCAAAGAGGAGAAAGCACAACGAAAAGGTAGTTTCTGGGACGGGGTCAAGAGCGTGCTCTACGGTATGGCCGGTCACGACATGACCCGCTTTGCGCTGAAGACGCGCGGGAGCATGGAGCACCTGTTCATCCTGATCACGATGGGCGACCTGCTGGGCATCCCCATCCTCCCGCCCTACTACTCCCTGCGCCTGCTGCCCTACGTCGTCCCCCAGATCGCCACCTGGAAACGGCGCATGCTGCGGGAACGGGACCTGACGGACGCCCTGGCCTGACGGCTGACCGCTTGCGCCTGAGCGCCCCACACACGGGTACATAGGAGGTCAAATTGTCCCTTGCAGAGGTCTTCAAACAGCATCCCGACCGCCGCTACATCATGTTCGGCGGCAAGGGCGGACTGGGGAAGACGACGTTCTCCGCAGCCACCGCCTACTGGCTGGCCCGGCAGGGTCACAAAGTGCTGGTCTTCTCGGTGGATCCGCAGGCCTCCCTTTCCGACATCTTCCAGCAGGACATCTTCGGCAAGGGAGCGGTGGAGATCATCCCCGGCCTCTTCGCCCAGGAGATTGACGCCGACCGCCGCATCCGTGACTACCAGGAAGAGATCCGCCAGAAAATCCGCGACATGTACGGCCTGGAGCAGGTGCCCGACGAGATTGAGGACTACATCCAGGCCGCCGCTGCCGAGCCAGCGATGGAGGAGAGCGCCATCTTCGACCAGGTGGTGGACATCGTCGTCAGCGGCGACTACGA
>DAOTYX010000129.1:0-26068 GCA_034434635.1 Anaerolineae bacterium
TTCCTGGCCGTGGGAGACCTGATCGTGCTGTGCGGCCTCGGCCTCATCGTGCTCAGCGGCACGTTGGGACGAGGGAGCCTGCCCGCAGCGTCAGCCCCCAGCCCCGCACCGACCGTCAGCCCGACCAGCCTGCTGCCGCCCACCTGGACGCCATCCCCGGTTCCTTCACCCACACCCTCTCCTGTGCCCACCCCTCGCGCGCTGTCCCCTGCCGATGAGGCCGCGCTGCGCGGGATGGAAGGAGAGGTGGCAGCCCTGCGCGGCCTTACCCCGCTCCAATCCGTGCCCCATCAGTGGCTGACCCGTCGGGAAATGCAGGACCAATTCTCCGCGGCCTACCTGGGAGAAGAGCAGCGACAATCGGCCCGCGACCTGGCCCTTACCCTGGCCGCCTTCGACATGATGCCGCCTTATGTGGACCTGCTGGCTTTGCTGCGCAACCTCACCGCTGAGCAGGTCGCCGGTTTCTACGACCCTCAGGGAAAAACCATCTACCTGGTCAGTGATACCGGGTCGTTGGGCGTGTTGGAGCGAGTGGTCTTCGTCCACGAGTACACCCACGCCCTGCAGGACCAGGTGTATGGCCTGCAATCCCTCGGTCTGACCGACACCGACCAACCTGCCGGCTACGGCTATAACGACCGCGCCCTGGCCGTGCGTGCGCTGGTGGAAGGGGACGCGCAGTGGTTGCAGGAGCAATACGTCACCGCCTACTTCACGTCGGAGCAGATGGAAGAGTTCCTGGCTGCTGCCAACCGGACCAGTACCGCAGTGTTGGACTTCGCCCCAGCGGTCGTGCGCGAGACCTTCCTGTTTCCCTACTTTGCCGGACGGGCGTTCGTCGCGGCGCTGTATGCCGATGGGGAGTGGGAAGCGGTGGACCTGGCTTACACGAACCCGCCTTCCTCTACGGAGCAGATTCTCCACCCCGACCGCTATCTGGCCGGCGACCCGCCGCTGTCGGTGTCGCTGCCGCCCCTGGCGGACACACTGGGCAGTGGCTGGCGGCTGCTCTACGATGGGCCATTCGGGGAGTTTCTCCTGCGTCAATACCTTGGAGTCCATCTGGACGCCGAAAGCGCCGCCGATGCAGCGGAGGGGTGGGGCGGGGACCGTAGCCAGGTCTACTATGACGACGCGGCGCGGCGCACGGTGCTTCTGCTGCGCCTGGCCTGGGACACGCCGGAGGATGCCGCCGAGTTCCTGCTGGCCTATGATATGTGGGCGGAGGAACGCTTCGGCCACCCGGCAGACACGACGCGGGACGGCCTCTCCTGCTGGCAGGGACGAGACGTGCTGTGCCTGGCCTGGGACGACCAGGCGACGACCGTTGTCCTGGGGCCTGACCGGTCGCTGGTGGACCGCCTGCTCGCCGCGCTCGCCGGCGGTTCGTAGCCGCCCGCCGATGCGGGGGCGGGTCAGTAACCGCAGGGCGGCATCCCGATGCCGCCCGCCGACGTCATGGGGTTTGCGGATTCCCGCGCCTGGCCTACCGCACCCGCCGCGCGCGGTAGGCTGTCAGAAACCCGTTCAACTGCTGCGAGAAGGTCAGCCAGTCCTCCACCAGGAAAATGAAACCCGCCGTCTCACGATTGATGAGGTACGGGTCGAGCCACAGCCGCAGCCACCGTTCACTGAGCGGTAACCCCTTCAGGTCCACCGCCACCGCCGTCATCGTCCAGTAGCGCGCTGGCCAGTTGCGGCGGGCAGCCTTCTCTTTCTCCGGGTCCAGGAGTTTTGCCAGTTGCACCGGCCGCGTGCCGACGATGCGCCGATACCCCACAAAAACAGGCATGATGGGGGTCTGGATGCGCAGATGGTCAGGAAAACACTGGACGTAAGCCGAGAGGCGCGTCAACAGGCCATAGAACATCAGCAATCCTCCCACCAACACCATCACCAGCGGCAGGTGGCGCAGGATGGGATCGGTGGTGATTTCGGTCGGGAGAACGCGGGGGGCCGTCGCCCACAGCAGCAGGCTGAAAATGAAGAGGAGCAGACCCAGGTTGCCCCAGCGCCGTCGTGCCGGGGCATAGACCAATAGCGGGAACCGGTCACCGTGTTTACGCCTCTTGGCCATCTGCCCTTCCCTCACTTCTCTCAGGGTGACTGCTCAGGTTCGAAATCCTTCCCCGTTGTGAGTGGCGCCTGCGGCGCGAGATGTCCGGTATCGTTCAGGGCCAACAACCGGGCCTCGCCCCCTTCGACCAGCAGCCGGGTCAGCGCGCAGTGCTCTATTGAGTACCCCCACCAACGGCTCATCTCCCCTGACAGCAGGTAAGCCAGGGCCGCGCGCAACGTTCCCCCGTGCCCCACCACGATGACTGTCCCCTGCGGGTGGCGAGCGAGGATGTGGTCGAAGGCGGCAGACACACGCTGGAAGAAGTCGGCCCGCCGCTCCCCACCGGGCCAGGTGAAGTTGACATTCTCCCTGTCCCGCCACTGCAGGTACGTCTCGGTGTGATGCTCCTTCAGTTCTTCCAGGGTCACCCCTTCCATCTCCCCGAAGTTGATCTCGCGCAGGTCGTCCAGAGGCACGGGAGAAAGGCCCAATGCCTGACCGATGGCGGCGGCGGTCTCCCAGGTGCGTGGCAGGGGGCTGGTGTACAGAGCCACGGCATCGCTCGCTTCTGCTGCTAACCGTCGGGCTGTGGCCTGCACCTCAGCCTGTCCCTCCGGCGTCAGCGGCGTATCTCCCCACCCGACCCAGCGCCCTTCGGCGTTGGCCACCGTCTGTGCGTGGCGGATAAGAATGAGGTGGGTCATTGCTCTGACGGTACGGCGACGCGGTGACGTGGAGGCGCGGCGGGACGAGGGGAGGGAGATGGGAATGGAAAAGAAGGACAATCCTCACGGATGACGCAGCGCGCGCACTCGGGATTGCGGGCGTGGCAGACCGTGCGACCGTGAGCGATGAGGTTGATATGGAAAGGGTAATAGATGTCGGGCGGCAAGAGTGCCTCCAGAAGTTCGTGCGCCTGTTCACGGCTGACCTGTTGCGGGATGAGGCCCAGCCGTCGGGCCACGCGGTGAATGTGGGTGTCCACCGGGAACGCCGGGCGACCCAAGGCGAACAACAGCACAATGGCCGCCGTCTTCGGCCCCACGCCGGGGATGGCGCGCAGCCAGGTGCGCGCCTCCTCCAGCGGCAGGTCGGCCAGGAAGTCGAGCGAAAGGGCACCGCGCTCGGCGCTGATGCGTCGCAGCGCCTCCTGGATGCGTGGGGCCTTGGTGGGAGCCAGCCCCGCCGGGCGCACTGCTTCCATTACCTCCTCAACCGGCGCGTCGCGCACCGCCTCCCAGGTGGGAAACCTCTCCCGCAACCGTGCAAAGGCCCGGTCCCGGTTGACGTCGTTGGTGTTCTGCGAGAGGATGGTGGAGACCAGCGCCGCCAGCGGATCGCCCGGCTGGCGGACGGGGGCTCCGTACGCGGCCAACAGCCGCTCATGCACGCGCAAGGCCCGCGCTCTTTCCGCTTCCATCGCTGATGATTATACTGGCGCGGCGAGGAAAGGCAACCCCGTTTTGACGTGACCGTCTGCCCGTCAGTCTCCCGCTGTCGTGTTGATCGAGGATTGCGTTCGAAGGTTTTTGACACTAACCCTCCCCTGTGATACACTGCGATTCTGATGAACAGTGCTCTGTGCATTCACTTTCTCGGCACCTCTGCCGCCCGGCCCATTCCACGTTGGGGTTGCACCTGTCCCCAATGTGCTGCTGCTGTTGCCGACCCGCGCGCCCGACGCACCCGCTCCGTCATATTGGTCAACGGTACGCTGTTGGTGGACGCGGGGCCTGACATCTACGCCCAATTGCGTACCCTGCCCTACGACCGGCTGGCCGACATTGACCACATCCTCATCACACACCCCCATGCCGATCACTTCCTGGGGCTGGATGACCTGGCTGCGCTGCGACGCATCTCGGAATTGCCAGTGCTGCCGATCTACGCCCACGCCGACGGCTGGGAACGTATCCAGAGCGGTTTCCACTACCTCATTGCCGCCGAGGTCAGTCAGTACGACCGCCGGCCCTTCGTCCGACGGGAGTTCGTCCTGGAGCACCCCCTGGCTCTGCCTGATGGCCTCACGGTCACTCCACTCGACACGCATCACACGCAGGCCTTCACCACCGCTGGCCTGCTCATCGAGCGTCAGGGACGACGCGTGCTTTACGCCCCGGATTTCTTCAGCCTGCCCCCGGAGCGAGTGGCTGGAGCCGATCTCTTGATCCTGGATGGCTCCTTTTTGGAGCAGCAGCAGATGAATCAGACCTATCGCCCCCTGCTCGAAGAGGGGCAGGGGCGCCACATGCCCGTGTTCGACGCGATACGCTGGGCGCGGGCCACGGGTGCGCAACGGGTGCTCTTCACCCATATTGGTCACGTGGGGCTCTCCCCCGACCAACTGTGCGAACTCCTGCCGCCTGGCTATGACGTGGCCCACGACGGGCTGGTGGTCGAACTGTGACCTTGCGGCTGGGTGGCTTTGGTGTAGAATAGGCCCGCCATGCCTATCCTCATTAGCGGGAGGAGATAACCGATGGTCGCAGAGGGTGCCACAACAAGCAGGAGCCCTGTGGAGATTCAGCCTGTCCAGACACCGGCTGAGCGTATGACCTTCCTGCGCTTCCCCTGGCGCGTCTACCGGGGTGACCCCTACTGGGTGCCGCCGTTGGTGTCCGAACGGGTCGAGTTCCTGGACCCGCAACGCCATCCCTTCTACGAACATGCTGATGTAGCCCTCTTCATGGCCCGCCGGGGCGACGAGGTGGTGGGCACGATCGCCGCTCTGGTCAATCATCGCCATAACGAGTTCTGGGGTGAAAAGGTCGGTTTCTTCGGGCTGTTCGAGGTACTCCAGGATGCTGAGGCGGCGGACGCGCTGTTGACGACGGCCTGTGACTGGGTACGCCAGCGGGGTATGACCGCCATCCGCGGCCCGATGAACTTCTCCACCAACGAGGAACTGGGGTTGCTGGTCGAGGGATGGGATGGCCCGCCGGTGATCATGATGACCTATAACCCCCGCTACTACGCGGGCTTCATCGAGGCGGCAGGCTTTGCCAAGGTACAGGACTTGCTGGCCTATATGGCCGACCTGGAACCCTACTACCGTTCAGGGATGCCGGAACGGGCGGTGCGCGTCGCTGAGATGGTGAAGGAACGCCGCGGCCTGCGTGTGCGCCCGGCGAATATGCGCCAATTCGACCGGGAGGTCGAGCACTTCAAGAAGGTCTACAATGCTGCCTGGGCCCGCAACTGGGGCTTCGTCCCCCTGACTGACCGAGAGATCGAGCACATCGCCGCGCAGTTGCGCCAGATACTGGACCCCGACCTGTGCTGTTTCGTCGAGAAGGAGGGGGAGGTCGTCGGCGTGGGGTTGATACTGCCTGACCTGAACCGCCCGTTGTTGAAGGCCTACCCGCGGCCGGAGACGCCGGAGTGGTGGACAATGCTCAAGATGTTATGGCACTGGAAGGTGCGCCATGACTACGACACAGCGCGCGCCTACGCTGGCGGCATCCTTGAACCCTACCGGGGGGTGGGCGCCGACACGGTGTTGGCGATGGCGATACTCGAGGCTCTGCTGCGCAAAGGGTATCGCCGCTGCGAGATCTCCTGGGTGCTGGAGAGCAACCCCATGATGCGGCGCATGGCCGAGTTCTACGGCGGTCGGGTCTATCGCACCTACCGCATCTACGAGAAGGCGCTGTCGGAGTGACCGCAGACAACGGCATGGAAACCGCTGTGGCTGGCCCCTCCGTGGCCCGCGCCCAGGCGATCCATCACCTGTTGGAACGACGCGACTTCGTATTGCTGTTCGCCGGTCAACTCCTTTCCCAGATCGGTGACCAGTGCCTCCTCATTGCCGCCATCACGCTGATCAGCGACCTTTCCGCCTCGCCGCTGGCCTTCCTCATCCCTGCCCTCTCCATGGCCCTGCCGCAGGTGATCTTTGGCATGCTGGGTGGCGTGGTGGCCGACCGCTGGGACCGTAAGTGGGTGATGATCGCCGCCGACCTGCTGCGTGGGTTGCTGGTGCTGCTGGTGCTGTTGGTGCACACCACCAGCGGATTGTGGTTGCTCTACCTGGCAGCGGCCGGTCTGGCCCTGATGGGGGTCTTCTTCTACCCGGCGCGCAACGCCACGATCCCCAACCTTGTCCCCAATGGCCTGCTCCTGACCGCCAACAGCCTGCTGCAAGGGGGGTACCTGATCGCCCTTATCGTCGGCCCGACGGTGGCTGGCGTCATTGTGGACATCTGGGGTCTGCCCTCAGCCATCATCTTCGACAGCGGGACCTTCGTTGTCTCCGCGGCCATCATCGGTCTCCTGCGCATCCCCAAGAACGCCAACGGCTCCACGGTGGCAGTCGGCCAGCGCGGGGTGTGGAGTGAGATGAGGGCCGGCCTCTCTTTCATCCACCGCAACCGGCCCCTTCGCCATGCGCTGAACGTGACCGCGGTGGCCACCCTCGGTATCGGCGCGATCATCATCCTGGCGCTTCCCCACCTCAAGGCTCGCCTGAGCGCAGGCGGCCTGGAGTATGGCGGGGCGATCAGCATGCTGGGGGTAGGTTCCCTCATCGGTGGGTTGATCGTCACCCGCCTCTCCCGGCGGGTATCCGCCAGCACGATCATCGGCGGGATGCTCGTCCTGGCGGGCGCGGCGATCGTCGCCTTCGCCTTTGCTACCGTATATCCGGTGGTGCTGGCCAGCGTGGCGGTGCTGGGGTTGTGTATCGTGGTCGCTCGTGGGGTGCTGGACACCATCACCCAGGCGTTGGCTCCCGATGAGGTGCGCGGACGGGTGCAGTCGGCGGTGAACCTGGTCGTGCAGGCGGGGACTGTAGCCGCTCAGGGGCTCTCCGCCTTCCTGGGCCACTTCCTGGGCGTACAGATGGTCTTTGTGGCCGCCGGGGGCATCACGGTGGTGGCGGGGGTGGTGGCCGTGTTCGTGCTGCGGGAAGCCGCGGCATTGGCCCTCCAGCGCCACGCCGCGACGTGACAGACCGCGCCCTTGGGCGGCGCTCCACGTTTCGCAACGGTTCAGGACCCCACTTCGCCCTGCCATTGCACTCCGTCGTCCGTCGCCCCGTTTGCACCTGCCTGCGGAGGTGGTATAATCCTCTTCAATTACTTTGTATCCTTTGCGTAAAAGGCCTTCTGCGGTAGAGCCTTACAACCTACTTAGGAGAGTGACCTTCAGTGTCCCTTGATCTGGTTCAACTCATCGAGACCGTCGGTTACGCCGGACTTTTCGCCATCATCTTTGCCGAGTCCGGCCTGTTTTTTGGCTTCTTCCTGCCCGGCGACAGCCTGTTGCTGACCGCCGGGTTGCTGGCTTCGCGGGGCATCCTGAGCGAGTTCATCCTGGTTCCGGGGCTGTTCGTTGCCGCTGTGCTCGGTGACTCGGTGGGGTACTGGTTCGGCGCGAAGACCGGGCCGCTGATCTTCAACCGCGAGGAGTCGCTGCTCTTCCGGCGCAAGAACCTCCTGGCGGCCAAGGCTTTCTACGACAAACACGGCGGCAAGACGATCACCCTGGCCCGCTTCCTGCCCTTCATCCGCACCTTCGCCCCCATCGTCGCCGGCGCAGCGGGGATGAACTACCGCCGCTTCCTGGCTTTCAACTTCCTCGGCGCTGTGCTGTGGGCCATCGGTGTGACGATGCTCGGCTACACCCTGGGCCACTTCTTCGGCAGCATCGAGGGGGTGGACCGCTATTTCACCCTCCTGGTGCTGGCCTTCTTCTTCATCCCCGGCCTTCCCACTCTCATTCACCTGTGGCGCGATAACCGCGAGCGGATCTTGGGTTGGGTGAAGGCGCGCCTGCGGCGACAGCGCGCGCCGGAGGTGTGATGGCTGACGATCACCAAGACAGGGGGGCGATATGAGCACAGAGATACTCTCCTTTCCCAACGGTTTCCTGTGGGGTACCGCCACCTCCGCCTACCAGATCGAGGGGGCATGGAACGAGGACGGCAAAGGGCCGTCCATCTGGGATACCTTCTGCCGCCAACCGGGCAAAGTGGAGCGCGGCGAGAACGGCGATCGCGCCGCGGACCACTATCACCGCTGGGCTGAGGACCTCGACCTGATGGTCGAACTGGGCCTCAAGGCCTACCGCTTCTCCATCTCCTGGCCGCGCGTCCTGCCGCAGGGGACGGGCGCGGTCAACTCCGCCGGGTTGGATTTCTATGACCGGCTGGTGGACGGGCTGTTGGCCCGCGGTATCGAGCCTTTCCCCACCCTGTTCCACTGGGACCTGCCGCAGGCGCTGCAGGACCGTGGTGGCTGGCCCAGCCGTGACACTGCCCTGGCCTTCGCCGACTACGCCCGCGTGGTGGCCGAGCGGCTGAGCGATCGGGTGACCTGCTGGATCACCCACAACGAGCCGTGGGTCGCGGCCTTCGTGGGCCATTTCCTCGGCGAGCACGCGCCAGGGCTGCAGGACCTTGTGGCCACCTTCCGGGCCACCCATCACCTGCTGTTGTCGCACGGCTACGCCGTCGAGGCTCTGCGCGCCGCTGCCCGTCGTCCGCTGCAGGTGGGCATCACCCTCAATCTCACTCCAGGCTATCCGGCTTCCGACTCCGAGGAGGATCGCCTGGCCGTCCGACGTTTCGACGGGGTGATGAACCGGCTGCTGCTCGACCCGCTGTTCTGCGGACAATACCCCGAGGACGTGGTGGCTATGGCCGGCAGCCTGCTGCCGGTGGAGCCAGGCGACCTGGAGCGCATCGCCGCGCCGCTGGATTTCCTCGGCGTCAACTACTACTCCCGCGCGGTCATCCGTCACGACCCGTCTATGCCGATGCTGGAGATCGCTCAGGTGCAGCCGGAGGGCAGCGAATACTCGCAGATGTGGGAGATCTACCCGCCCGGGATGTACGAACTGCTGCGGCGGGTGTGGAACGATTACCGCCCGGCCACCATCATCATCACCGAGAACGGCATCTGCGTGCCCGACGGGGTGGACCTCGACGGCCGCGTGCGGGACGAGCGGCGCATCCGCTACCTGCGCGACCACATCGCCCAGGTCCACCGCGCCATCCAGGACGGCGTGCCCGTGCGCGGCTACTTCGTCTGGTCGCTGCTGGATAACTTCGAGTGGGCGTATGGCTACCGCATGCGCTTTGGGCTGGTCTATGTAGACTTCGACACGCTGAAGCGCACGGTAAAGGACAGCGGCCGCTGGTATGCCCGGGTCATTCAGGCCAACGGGCTGCCGGGCGACACCGTGTAAACCTACTGCGTCGCAACGATTCAGCCGCTCCTGCCGCGTCTGAGACCCGGCGGGCCAAAGGAGCCTGTCCTCACAACAGGAGTGAGCAATGTCCAAGACCGTATCCATCTTGCTGGCCCTGCTCCTTCTGCTGGTTTCTGTCGCTTCGGCCGCTGCCGACGAGACGGTTCGCGTCTTCTACGCCGGCCCGGAAGGAGGGGTGCGCACCGCCCTCGGCCTGTCGGCTGACTTCCGACTGGTCAGCGACCCGGCGCAGGCGGACGTGTTCGTGCTCAACGGCACCGTGGCCGACCCCGCTGACGTCGCCGCCCGGGTCCGGCAGGGCGCCGGGTTGGTGTTCGTCCTCGGCCCTGACCTCACCGCTGACCCGGTGAGCGCGCTGCTGGGAGTGACGGTCACCCTGGAGACCCAGGACGAGCCGCTCAGCCTGGTCGCCGCCGATACCGACGATCCCCTGCTGCATGAGATCGTCTGGACCAGCGCGCCGCAGGTGCGCGAGCGGTTCGTCCTGCTCAGCCCGGCCTCCGACCTCATCCCCCTGGTGGTGGGCTTCGAGCAGGATAGCCTCGTCATCGGAAGCCGTCAGGTGGGCGCGGGACGGGCCTATGTCGTCACTCCCTTTCTGGACAGTGCCAACCCGCAGTTTCAGGACTGGGCCTACTTCAACTACCTGATCTACCATCTGACTATGCGGGCGGCGGGGCGAGAGCCGCTCTCGTTCGCCGAATACCCTGCTGCGCCGGTGCCGCACGGGCGCGACCGTCTCTTCCTTCTGGCGGGAATGGCCGGCATGCTCGCCGTATCCGGGCTGATCTTCGCGCTGGTGCGCCGCTACAGCCGTGCCCACCCGGAGGCGCTGGACACGCTGGTGGCCGACCGCGAGGACTTCGCGGCGCGCGAGGCCGGGACCGATTGGGAAGAAGTCGGCTTTCACCGTCCACTGGGTGGTTTCCTCTTCGCGCTGATGTTCGGCCTGGTGCTTTTCGTCCCGCTCATCATCTACCAGAACCTGATTCTGCCGGTCTACATCCTTCCCTCGGCGCAGGCGCTGGGCATCTGGGGGCGGGTGACGCAGTTCTTCAACCTGCTGTGGATGCTCTTCGACATGGGCACCAGCGCCGCCTTTATCAAGTTCTTCGCCCAGTACCGCGTCCACGACCCACGACGGGCCATCCAGTACGGTCAGGTCTTCGTCTGGTGGCAGGCGCTCTCCGGCGCGGTGCAGGTGGCGCTGGTCACTGCGCTGGCCAGCACGCTCCTGCCGCGCTCGGCCTACGCTCTCTACGCCTGGAGCGTCATCATCCATACGCTCATCCAGCTGCCCGGCTTCTACCAGGTGATGCGCCATGCCCTCACCGCCCTGCAGCGCTTCGACTACGCTCAGATGCTCGACCTGGCCCTGGCGGTGATCTTCCCGATGGTCACCCAGCCGGTCCTCGTCACGGTGATGGTCATCTGGGGACGGGCCCATCCGGTCTTCGGCGGGCCGATGGGGGGTGTGCTGGGGTTGGGGCTGGCCGCCTACGCCGCCGAGGCGCTCACCTTCCTGGTGGGCCTGTGGCTCTACCGCCGGCTGGGGTACAACGCCCGCCTGCTCTTCCTGGCCCACTTCGACTGGGAGACGGTGAAGAGCGCTTTCCGCTTCGGCCTGTTCGAGATGCTGGGTTCGGTGGCCTGGACGGTGGGTCAGGCGGCCGAGGTGCTCATCACCCAACTGCGGCTGGTCAACTACAACGAGGTGTGGGGGAACTGGACCCTGGCGCAGAACTTCATCTTTGCCTACCAGGTGCTGAGCACCCTCTACAGCAACCTGATGCCCTCCATCTCGGAGGCCATCGCCCACGCCCGCCGGGCGCTCAGCCAGTACTACTCGGTGCAGGCCTACAAGTGGGGCGGGATCATCAGCGCCTTTATCGGCGCGGTGCTGCTGGCGGTAGCCGATCGCTTCATCCTGGGTGCGTCGGGGCCGGAGTTCGTCCGCGCTGCCGCCTACGCCATCCCGCTGATCATCTGGGGCGCGGTGCAGTACCCCTCCTGGGTGGGCGATAACGTCCAACTGGCCGCCAACCGTCCCTATCTGAAGTCGGTGCTGGTGGCCGGCGAGCAGACGGTGCGTATCGTGCTGGCCTTTCTGTTGCTGCGCCGCTTCCAGATCAACGGCCTCATCCTGGCCTACTTCGTCGGCCTGCTGAGCAAGGACATCGTCGCCTACTTCATCAACCACCGGGTTTGTTTCCCGCAGCGCTTCTACGTCTGGCAGTCGCTGGTGGCCCCGTTGCTGGCCGGCGCGGCGCACTACGGGGTGCTGCGCTGGCTGACCGGCCTGATCTGGCAGGGGGATCAGATCACCAGCGTGCTGATCTTCTTCATCGGCATCCTCCTCTCCTACCCGCTGTTCGCCTTCTTCTACGGGCTGTTCGGCGGGTGGGATGACGCCACGCTGGCGGAACTGCGCCACGCTGCCCGACTGAGCGCCTTCATGCGCCCGCTGGCCTGGCTGTTCTGGGCGGGAACGGCGGCCGGTGCGCGCATCAGCCCGCTGCACGGCCGCTTCCCGATCGACATCCGTCCGGCGGCGTTGGAGGAGGCCCGCTCGCTGACCCAGGAGCGGGTGAGCCTGTAGGGGAAACGACAGGGAGAGCCAGAATGATCCAGGCGCTGTATCGCCGGTTCCGACCGCAGACGTTCGACCAGGTGGTGGGCCAGGAGCACGTGGTGCGCACGCTGCGCAACGCGCTGGCCTCTGGACGGGTCCATCATGCCTATCTCTTCGCCGGCCCCCGCGGCACGGGCAAGACCACCACCGCGCGGTTGCTGGCCAAGGCGGTCAACTGCCTGGCCGAAGACCCGGCCCAGCGGCCGTGCAACGTCTGCGCCATCTGCCAGGCGGTGAACGAGGGCCGGCTGATGGACCTGATCGAGATTGATGCCGCTTCCAATACCGGCGTGGACGACGTGCGCGAACTGCGTGAGCGGGTGGGCTTTCGCCCCAGCGAGGCCCGCTACAAGGTCTACGTGATTGACGAAGTGCACATGCTCTCCACCGCCGCCTTCAACGCCCTGCTCAAGACGCTGGAGGAACCGCCGCCACACGCCATTTTCGTCCTGGCCACCACCGAGGCGCACAAGATTCCCGCTACCATCCTCTCCCGCTGTCAACGGCTCGACTTCCGGCGCATCCCCCTGGCGACGATGGTGGAACGGCTGGAGCAGATTGCCCGGCAGGAGGGGCTGACCATCGAGCGGGAGGCGTTGACCCTGGTGGCCCGTCAGGCCACTGGCAGCATGCGCGATGCCGAGAGCCTGTTGGACCAGCTGGCTGCCTACAACGAAGGCGGGATCACCGTCGCCGAGGTGCGCGCGGCGCTGGGCACCGGCGACGAGGCGGCAGTGACAACCCTCACCGACGCGCTGGCCACGCGCGACGTCGCTGCCGGGCTGGCGGTGATCAGCCAGGTGGTGGAGCAGGGCAGCGACCCGCGACAGTTCGCCCGTCAGGTGGTGGAACATCTGCGGGCGCTGCTGCTGACGAGCACAGGGGCTGGCGAGACGCCGATCCACGTGCCGGAGGAGCAGCGCGACGCCTTCCGCGCCCAGGCCGCGCGCTTCACCCCCCAGCAACTGACGCGGGCCATCCGCCTCTTCAACCAGGCCGCCACCGAGACGCGGGTTGCCTGGCAGCCACAACTCCTGCTCGAACTGGCGCTGATGGAGGCCGTCCTGCCGGCGGATGCGGCCGCACCTCCTGCTTCACCCCCACCGCCACCGCCGACCAGGCCCCAACCGGCCGGGCGCGGCCCGTCCACGACCTCTGCCCCTTCATCCCGTTCCACCTCGCCATCGTCGCCTCCTGCCTCCCCTGCCGCACCGCCCGACCGCCCTGCGCCGCCAGCAACGGAACCTGATTCTCCACCCTCTTCAGCGACCGCCTGCACTCTGGACGAGGTTGCATCCCGCTGGTCGGCGCTGTTGAGCGAGATTCGCTCCCGCAACCTGTCGCTGGAGGCGCTGCTCCGCTCCTGTCGGCCGGTCGCGGTGGAGGAGAACACAGTGCTCCTCGGCTTCGAACATGCCTTCCACAAGGGGCGGGTGGGCGAGGAGAACAACCGTCGGCTCGTCGAGGATACTCTGACCCGTCTGCTGGGGCGTTCCGTCCAGGTACGTTGCGTCCTGAGTCAGGAAAACAGCGCGCCGGTCCAGGCTTCGCCTTCCTCTGCCTCGCCATCGGAAGAGGATCCGCTGATACAGAGGGCGATGCAGGAACTGGGCGCGCGCGTCGTCAGACGATAGGAGGAGTGATGGGCAAGCGAAAACCCCCCCGGAGTGTAGGCGGAGTAGGACAGAGTGGTCTGCTCCGGCGGCTGCAGACGTTACAGGAGGAGATGGAGAGGGCTCAGGAGGAGATCGGGGCGATGAGGGTCACTGCTACCGCTGGCGGCGGCGCGGTCACGGTCGTCGTCACCGGCGAGCGACGCCTTGCCTCTGTCAACATCGCCCCTGATGCCGTGGACCCCCAGGATCTGGAGATGTTGCAGGACATGATCGTCGCTGCTGTCAACCAGGGGTTGGAGCAGGTAGAGCAGGCGGCAGCAGAAAAGATGAGTGGCCTCACCGGTGGCCTGAGTATGCCCGGGTTGATATGACAACCCTGCCCCCTTCCGTAATCCGTCTGATCGAGACCCTGGCCGAACTGCCGGGTATCGGTCCCAAGACCGCCTCACGGCTCACGTTCTTCATGCTCCGCGGTGGGTCGGACCTGCCGTTGCGCCTGGCGGAGGCGTTGCGCGAACTGAAGGAGCGCACCCGCTTCTGCTCGACCTGCTTCAACATCACGGAGAGCGACCCCTGCCCTGTCTGCGCCGACCCGGCGCGGGACCGCGGGACGATCTGCGTGGTGGAGAACCCGCTGGACGTGCTGGCCATCGAGCGCACGGAGCAATATCACGGGCTGTACCACGTCCTCCACGGCGCGCTCTCGCCGATGGAGGGGATCTTCGCCGAGAACCTGCGCGTCGGTGAACTGCTGAACCGTGTGCAGACCGGAACGGTGAGGGAGGTCATCCTGGCGACCAACCCGACCGGCGAAGGGGATTACACCGCTTCCTATCTGCTCTCCAAACTGCGCCCGTTGGGGGTGCGCGTCACCCGCCTGGGGCGCGGCCTGCCGGTGGGTGGTGACCTGGAGTATGCCGACCAGGTCACTCTGGCCAACGCTCTCGACGGGCGGCGCGAGATGTAGGTCGCGCAGCGGTGAGGTGCGTTCCGCGATGGGGCGGCAGGAGGAAAGGGGAGAGAGCAGGATGAATGCGCGCGGGTCGAGCCGGCTGGGCAACGCCCTCACCATCAGCGGCCTGCTGCTCACCCTGGCCGGCTGCCTGCTCGTGGCTTCACAACTCCCCTCCGTTATAGACACCTATCTCCCGTCTTCCCCTCCCCGCGTCACCGCGTCACCGCTCCCTCTCCTCACCGCGTCTCCCCTTCCCCCCGTCCCTGTGTCTCCCTCTCCCCGCCTCTCCGTGTCTCCGCCTCCCTCTCCTACCGCGTCGCCCACTCCCTGCGCCACTCCCACCCCGTTGCCCGCTCCGGTGGTCTACTCCCCCACGCGCATCCTCATCCCCTCTATCGGCCTCGACGCCCCGGTGGTGACCACGACGTGGGAAACGATCAACGTCAACGGTGTGACCAGCGCCGTCTGGATTGTCCCCGCAGAACGGGCCGCTGGCTGGCATGCTGGCTCCGCCCCGCTGGGCCAGCCCGGCAACACTGTCCTCAACGGCCATAACTGGCCCGAGGATGCCGTCTTCCGCTATCTGCATCAGGCGCAGGTGGGGGACTCTATTATCATCTACGCTGGCGCCATTCCCTTTCACTATCGGATCGCCGAGATGCTGATCCTCCCGGAAGGAGGGGAGACGCTAGAGGTGCGAGCGGAGAATGCGCGTTTCATCCAGCCAACTGCCGACGAACGGGTCACGCTGGTCACCTGCTACCCCTACGGCAGCCTGCGCAACCGGCTGATCGTCATCGCCCGACCCGAACGATCCGGCATTGCTGCAGAGCATGTCGGAGACTGACTGGAGGCGAGATATGCCCGGAACCCTGATTTCCCCGCCGTTGGCGCGTCTGCGGCGCAACCATGCCCTGGAGCACGCCACCCTGCACGTGCTCGGTCAGCGGTATCATGACGTCCCTATTGTCGGGAGGTCCACTCTCGACGGTTTCGTCCTCTACGGCGACCTGCCCACAGAGGGGGTGATCGCGGCGGTGCGACAGGCGCTGCGGCGCCTGCAGGGGGGCCAGAGGGAACTGGCCGTCCATCCCACGTGTGGCACCAATCTGGCGACGGCAGGTATCCTGGCCGGGCTGGGGGCGTTTGTCCTGCTCACCCCCCGCCGCCGGGGATGGCAGGAATGGCTGAGCCGTCTGCCACTGGTCTGCGTGGCGACCACGCTGGGCATCATCGCGGGTCAGCGGTTGGGGATGCTCCTCCAGGCCCGCTTCACCACCGACGCGGCGGTGGGGAACCTGCGCATTGTCAGCATCAGCCGCGAAGAGGGCGGGCCGGTGGTCCGCCATCGCATCCGCACGGCGGAAGGATGAGCAGCACCACTCCGACTTTCTATATCTTTCACGGCCGCGACGAGTTCACCCTGGGCCAGACGCTGGCTGACCTGCGCCGTCGGCTGGCCTCGGCTGAGGTGGCCGACCTGAACACGACGTGGCTGGATGGCCGTAGCGTCACGCTGGCGGAACTGCGTCAGGCTTGTGAGACCGTCCCTTTTCTGGCCGAGCGACGGCTGGTCATCGTCACTGGCTTGCTGACGCGGCTGCAGGGGGAGGGAAGAGGCAACTTGTTGACGGGGTTGCTGCGCCTGTTGCCCGACCTGCCAGAGACGACGCGGCTGGTGTTCGTCGAAGAGGAAACCCTGCCGGAGAACCATCCCGTGTTGGCACTGGCGATGCAGCACGAGCGCGGCTTCGTGCGCCGCTTCGAACCCCCTGACATCGGCGCTTTGCCCGGGTGGATCGTCAGGTGCGCCCAGCGACACGGTGGGCGCATCGCCCGTGACGCCGCCACGCACCTGGCCCAGGCGGTGGGGAGCGACCTGCGCCTGCTGGACCAGGAGGTGCAGAAACTGGTAACCTACGCTGGCGAGGGGGAAGAGATCAGTCTGGAACAGGTGCTCCGGCTGGTCCCCTACACCCGGCAGGCGGTCATCTTCGACCTGGTGGACGCGTTGGGGCAGCGCAAAGGTCGCGTCGCCACGGAAACCCTGCAGCGTCTCCTCGACAGCGGAGAACACCCCCTGGGCATCCTGAAGATGATCGTGCGGCAGTTCCGGCTGCTCATCCAGACGCAGGAGTTGCGGGAGAGCGGGGAGAACGCCGCCAGCATCGCTCAGATCTTGCGCCTTCATCCCTTCCCGGCGCGAAAACTGTACGATCAGGCCGTCAACTTCCGATCAGAGCAGCTGGAGCAGATCTACCGCTACCTGTTGGAGACCGACGCGCGTGTGAAAGAGGGAGAGATGAGCGCTGAACTGGCGCTTGAACTCCTGGTGGTCGGTCTCACCGCGTCGGCGCGCTGACCGTCTCCTCGCCCATCCAGAAGTGGTGACGCAGGACCGAGGGAAGTGGTGCGACCTGCACCCCGCCGACCTGTTGAGGAGTGTTGCCGATCAGCGAAGGGTGAACGTAGCAGACGTTGGGTCGCCGCCCGAACTTCTGCTGGTAGCGCTGCGCCGCCCGGCTGATCTTCTGTGCCAGGTCCCGCCCTGGATCGTCGTCAAACCACAGCAGGCCTTCTTTCATCATCGCTTCTCTCACACTTCCTCGCTACCGACCACGGTGAAGTCGCGGGGCATCGCCTGGTTGAGCGGCGGCAGGTAGCCTTGGGTGTAGGGGTTGAAGCCGCTGCTCTGCGCCGGCGGCTGCACGACAACCACCGGCGGATAGTACCCCGTCGGAGGCAGGGGGCGCGTCTCGGCCTTGCGCCGCGTCGCCCAGAAGATGAGCAGGCTGGTGGGGATGCTCGCGCCCACGCCGCAAACTGCCCCGGCGAGTACGGCCATCGCCTGGTCGCTCAGCCGCTGCGCCACCGCCACCGCCAGCGTCACCGCAAAGGCTATCGCCACCAGACCGAACATCAGCCGCGTCCGCCCATCCGACCGACGCTCGCGCCCCTCTGCGCCTGGCGGCACGCCGTAGTACCGATCGTCCGGTGCACCGTTCATCTCACAACCTCCTCCAATGCCTGCTCCATGCCTGCACCCAGGCGGGGTGGCGGCCCCGCTTCCCATTCCGTCTCCCCCTCGACTTCGCTCGGGGCTGGCTCCTCGCCGGCCCACCTGGCGCGTAGCGCCTCAACCAACCGGCGGGTCTCTTCCGGGGTGATATAGGCCGCCTGGAAACGGTGGACGCGCCCTTCGGCCACGGCGATGAAGTCCCCATGGCCTTCCAGCCGTTCCGCGCCCGTCCCGCCGATCCCGGCTGCGGCCCGCGCGTCCTCTGCGCTGACTACCTTCCCCACGATCCGCACCGGGAAGTTTGCCCGCACCAATGGCCCCAACACAGCCGCCGTCGGCTTCTGTGTCGCCGCCACCAGGTGGATGCCCGCCTCCCGCCCGCGCTGCACCAGCCGCGTCAGCCGCTGCTGCGCCGCTGCTCCGCCCACCATCATCAGGTCGGCCAGTTCGTCAATGAAGACCACCACCGGCGGGTCGGAGACGCCCGCCAGGTCCCGTCGCTCCATCAGCCGCACCAGGCTGCCCAGCGCTTCCAGCGCCTCGGCCACGTCCACGATCACCGGACGGGCCAGTTGTGGCAACCCCGCCAGGTCGCTGAACGCCCGCCCTTTGGGATCAATCAGGAGGAGGATGAGGGGTCTGGTTTCAGGTTTCAAGTTGCAGGTTTCGGGTTGCGACCTGAAACCTGAAACCCTGAAACCTGCAACACTCTCGCAGGGGTGGCGCAGCGCCAGGCTGAGCGCCATCGTGCGCAGCAGCGCGGTCTTCCCGGAGCCGGTGGTGCCGGCGACCAGGATGTGGGCCACGTCGGGGGAGGGGAGGCGGATGAGCAGCGGCGCGCCGTCGTCGGCCAAGCCCAGCACGGCGGTGACCGGCGGCACGGCGCGCAGGCCGCGCAGCAGCGGCAGGAATCCCACCACGCCAGGCTTCTCCCGTGGCACCTCCACCACCACCGTGGCGCCCTGGCGGGCCACCCGACAGGCGGGGGCGTCCAGCGCCGCCGCCAGTTCCTCCGAGAGGCCGCGAATGGCGGAGATGCGCGTGTCCAGGGCCGGCGCGACCTCGAAACGGATGAAGCGGGGCGTCACCACGCCGCCGGTCACCCGCCCAGGCACCCTGTGTTGCTGGAGCACCGCCTCAATGCGGTCCGCCTGGTACTCGAGCATCTTGCGCATTTCCCCTACCCCCTTAGTCTCTCTTCTCACGGGACTGCCCACGTATAGAACATTTGTTCCATCCGATATTGTACCGTTTCCAGGGCCCGCTGTCAAGCCCTATATCCCTGGTTTATCGGCAAGTTATCCCAACCTTTCACTGCATGTCCAAGCCGCGCACGCACGTTTGCGCAATGCGCGTACCGCGGCTATAATCGGAAGAACCTGCCGACCCGTGCGGCGGCAGCCTTTCTGGATATGCGGACGATAACTCGATTGCTCTTGCTTCTGACGGCCTGGTTGGCGGCACTGACCTTTCCCGTCGCCGTGCGGGCGGAGACTGGCGTTCCCCCACAGCCGACCGTTCACATCGTCCAGCGGGGGGAGACGCTCTTCTCCATCGCCCGCCGGTACGGCACGACGGTGGAGGCGATCAGCCATGCCAACGGCATTGCTGACCCACGCCACATCTACGTCGGCCAGCGCCTCTCTATCCCTGCCATCCTCCCACCCGTGGAGAACTGGTCGGTCCACGTGGTGCGGCCTGGCGAGACACTGGCAGCGGTCGCCGCGCAGTACGGCCTTTCGATGCGCACCCTGGCGCAGGCCAACCGTCTGGTCAACCCCCATTTGCTCTATGTCGGACAGGTGTTGCGCCTGCCTGATCCTCGCGCCGGCAGCGGGGCGCTTCATACCGTCCAGCAAGGGGAGACACTCCTGGCCATCGCCTTACACTACGGTGTCCCCCTATGGGACATAATCGAGGCCAACGGCATCACCAACCCGGCCATGATCCTGCCTGGTCAGTGGCTCCTCGTCCCCGGCCTGCAACCCTCCTGGCTGCCTCTGCCTTTCACCTCGGTGGACCTGTCACCGTTGCCGGTAGCGCAGGGGGAGACGTTGCTCATCACGGTGCACACAGCGGAACCGATGACCTTGCAGGGCAGCCTGTTCGACCGCACCTTCCCGTTCTTTGAGGAGGACGGAGTCTATCACGCAGTGGTGGGGGTGCATGCCCTCCAGGAGCCAGGGCTGTACGAGTTGACCCTCACGGCTACCGACGGCGCCGGGGGGCAGACCTCGGTGAGCGTCGGGGTGGTGGTGGCGGCCGGGGGCTACGGCTACGAGCGGATCAACCTGCCGCCCAGTCGCTCGAACCTGCTGGACCCGACGTTGGTGGCTGCCGAACAGGCGCGCGTCGCAGAGGTGCAAACCATCCTTACCCCCGTCCGCTGGTGGCATGGCCCCTTCCGCCAGCCGGTGGAAGCGGCGCTCAGTTCCTACTTCGGCACGCGCCGCTCCTACAACGACGGGCCGTACACCAGTTACCACGCCGGGCTGGACTTCGACGCGGGGCAGGGGACGGCGGTGCTCGCCTCCGCCGATGGGACGGTGGTGCTGGCGGAGCCGCTGGCGGTACGCGGCAACGCGGTGGTGTTGGACCACGGTTGGGGCGTCATGACCGGCTACTGGCATCTCTCAGAGATCCTGGTGACGGTGGGGCAGGAAGTCCATGCGGGGGATGTCATCGGACGGGTGGGGAACACGGGCCTCTCCACCGGCGCCCACCTGCACTGGGAGGTGTGGGCCGGCGGGGTCAGCGTGGACGGACGACAGTGGTTGCCGTCCGCTTACCCGTGGACGGCCCTGGACGCGGAGGCGCCGTAACCACGCCGACGCACGGGGATGCGCCGACGCATAGGGATGCGCCGACGCATAGGGATGCGTCGGCTACGGGACAACCGTGGGGCGGCACCCGGATGCCGCCCGTCAGGGACAACCGTAGGGCGGCATCCCGATGCCGCCCGTCAGGGACAACCGTAGGACGGCATCCCAATGTCGCCCGCCAGGGACAACCGTAGGGCGGCATCCCGATGCCGCCCGCCGGGGACGTAAGAGGAAAGCGTCGGCTACGAGGCTGTTCGGCTGGGTTCCCGGCGGAGGCTGCGCCCGCGCCGGCTATGACGGAGGTGACAGAACGGCCGGCGGCCACGCATGAGCAGGCGCCGTGCCCACCGCGCCTGGCGTGCGGAGACGAGCACCTGCACCTCGCCCAACCCATCCACCGTCACGCCGATGACCCGTCCGGCGCTCTCGTACTCCAGCGTGGTAGGGATGCCGTGGCTTTCCAGAAGGCTCTTCGACACCTCAGCCTTCAGCAACCCCTGCACGGTGCGGACCGAGGCGAGGCCTGACATTCTCATCGTCCAGACTCCTGATTGGGGATCGCCGATGGTCACCATTGTACTCTATCTTGGATGATATGGGAACCTCTCGCCATCCTTTCGGCCGGCATGTCGTGCTCTTTCTCCTGACAGCCCTGACCATTTTCCTGGTCGGTGTCGCCTGCGCTCCCATCTCGCCGGTCCCTGTGTCTCCCTCTCCCCGCGCTACCGCCTCTCCTTGCGTCACTCCGTCTCCCTCTCCCACCACCACTCCGTCTCCCTTTCCCAGCGTCACCCCGTCACCCTCTCCTACCGCCACTCCGTCACCCTCTCCCACTGCCACTCCGTCTCCCGCTCCCAGCGCCATCCCGTCTCCCCCTTCCCCTGTCATCGTGTCTCCCCTCCCTCCTGACGGCCGTCAGTTCGCCACTCTGGATGAGTTCTGGGCCGGCAACGCCGAGTGGCTGCTGGAGGAGTACGACGTGGGGCTACCCGTGGGTGAGTCGGACACGGTCTACCGCGGTGGCGACGAGTTCTGGTCCTACCTGCACGCCAGCGGCCCATCGGCAGGGGTGGTGGACTCGTGCGGCGAGCCTGTCCCCTTCCCCGGCTGCGTCACCCTGTGGCGCTCCACGGATGGGGGACGGCACTTCGCGCTGGAGAACCCCACCTGCCTCTTCCCCTGCGCCTCCTGTCCCTGTTCGGCGCGCGACCACGTCCACCAGCAGCAATACCCCCGCGTGGCCTTCGCCCCCGACCGTGCTTACATGGTCTATGAGTGGGGGGCCTCTACCTGCCTGCGCACCTCCAGCGACGGCCTGCGCTGGTCCGCTGAGGCCTGCATTCGTGGCACAGGCCAGTGGAGTGCCGACGAATGCCCGGCAGGTGCGGCCATCGGCACCCATCCCAACATCTTCAACGAGACGGAGTTCGGCAATTGTTTGGTCGGCGCGCCGCCGGGCCTGTACGTCGAGGGCTCCTGGCTCTATGTCTTCGTCGGCCTGGGGCGCGACCCCGGCCACATGGGCTGTCTGGTGGGTGACCGATATGCCGGAGCGGGCGGGCTGCGTCCCTGTGCTGCCAACCCGCTCTTCAGCGGCGCCGCCGAGTACGGCCCGCTCGACCTGCTGGGCGCTCCGGCCAATCCCTACTTCGACTTCCGCACCATCTCCTCCGCCGATGTGGTGCGGGTGGGTGACCACTACTATATGGCCTACGAGGGAGTGCGTGGCCCCAGCAATCCCCTGGTGGTGGACGACCAGTTCGGGCTGGGTTTCGCCCGCAGCGTGACGGCGGAGATTGACGGGCCGTGGGAGCGGTATCCCGGCAACCCGGTGCTGATGGACCTGCCGGGCAATGTGGGGGTGGGGCATGCCGACCTGGTGCTGGTCGGCCCGGCGACCTACCTCTACACCGCCACCTCCCCGACGACGCGGGGAAGATACGTGTTGGTGCACAGGTAACAGGGTACGTGGTGCGTGGTGTGTGTTACGTGTTCCGTGAGTCCACCACGGACCACGCAACACGCAACACGCACCACGCCATACGCACCACGCCATACGGAGGGCTTGCCATGAACCCATCCATTCATCACATCGCCATCGCCGTCAAAGACCTGGACGCCGCGTTGGCGTTCTACCGCGACGGCCTGGGGCTGACGGTCGCCGAGCGGCGGACGGTTCCAGAAGAGGGGGTGGAGATCGCCTTCCTGCCTGCCGGTGAGGGGGAGATCGAACTGCTCCGTCCGCTCGACGCGCAGAGCAGCGTGGCCCGCTTCCTGGAGAAGCGCGGCGAGGGGCTGCACCACATCTGCCTGGCGGTGGAGGACCTGGAAGCGGCGATTCCACCGCTGCGCGCTGCGGGGGCGCGTTTCCTCAGTGACGAGCCTCGGGTCAGCGCCAGCGGCGCCCGCTACATCTTCATCCACCCGCAGTCGGCTAACGGGGTGCTGTTGGAACTGTATGAGGTGAAGATGACGGTTGGCGATGACCAATGAGTCATCGAGCAGCAGGAGGCGTTGGCGTCAGGAGCGTTCTCGCCCCTCTCGAACGATGCTAACGATTTCGTCGGTGGTAACGCCCAGGTCTACCCTCTTGACCTCCAGTGGAGAATCCGTGCGGGGCTGAGGCTTGACGATGAAAACCTGACCATCCTTGCGCCGAATTCTCACCTCACCCTCTCGGGCGGCCTGGTCCAGCAAAGAGGCGAGGTTTTGCCTGGCCTGGGAGTAAGTGTATACTATCATCTGTCCACCTCAATCACGCTCACGTTCATTCTCCTTGCGCAGTCAAGCAGATACGCGTCCAAGGAGAGTATGGGAGCCTGATACTCCGCGGCGGCCTGGAGCAGGTAAGCGTCATACGCATAGATGTCCAGGGTATCGGCGATCTGCAGAGCGTCTTCAAGATTGATATTCACAAAACGAATGGGGATCTGCTGATAGGCGGTGACGGCCTCCAGAGCCCTGGTCAGCGAGATCCGCCGGCGCTTGAGCATAGCCGAGAGAGCGCTGCCGATTTCCCAATGCACGGAGGGTGGGGCAAGCAGATCGGCTCCTCTAGTCTGGGCAATGAGAGCGTCTCGATCCGGTTCACCGGCGATGACGGCGATGATGGCCGATGTGTCTACGATAATGTTCATAGCGCCCCCGGCTGGACGGGTATTGTACAATTGTCCAATCATATTATGCTCGTTTCGACGGGTTTGACAAGAGGTACCCTGTACCCTCCCGCAGGTTACGAATACAAACCTGCGAGAGGGCAGGCGGTACTGCCCAATCCGCGGCGGTAGCCGTAGCACAGCGATAGGGAGCAGCAGGATGAACGAACGAGTGGAAGGACTGGTAGCGCGGTTGCGGAAGGGAATCGAGAAGACAGCGGCGATCTTCGGGGCGTTGGGACCGACGCAGTGGGAGGTGGTGGTCTACCCTGGGCCGCCAGCGTGGACGGTGCGCGATCTGCTGGCCCATTTCCTCTCCGCCGAGGAGGGGTTGCTGGGGCTGGTGCAGGAGATCGCTGCCGGTGGACGCGGCGCGCCGCCGGACTTCGACTACAACGCCTACAATGCCCAGGAGCAGGAACGACTGGCCGGCATCCCTCCGCAACAACTGCTGGCCGACCTGCAGGCAGCGCGCGAGCGCACCATCGCCTGGGTGGAAGGTCTCTCGGAGGCAGAACTGGAGCGTCGAGGCTTCCATCCGGCGCTGGGGGAGGTGACGGTCGAGGAGTTCATCACCGCCATCTACGGCCACCAACTGATGCACATGCGGGAACTGGCGTCGCACCTGGGCTGATGCTTCGGCGTCAGCAAGCGGGGTCATCACCCGGGCCGGGCGCCTCCCGATGGGCGCGGTCAGGAGAGCGTGCTCCCCTCGCCTTGTGGGTTGGGCTGGCCGGCGGCGGGGCTATGCCTCCACCGCGTTGTGTCCACGGCGCCGGCCCAGCGGGTGCTTCGTCGGCATCCCCGGCCGTCGCGGGTACTTCTCCGGGGTCGCTGCCACCTTGTCCAGCACGACCAGATGGCGCGTCTCCGCCACTCCGTGCAGGTCCACCGGCACCACCCGCCGCAGCGCGCCGCCCAGGATGGTGATCGCCTCGGTGGCGGCGTGGACTTCCGCGGGGCCACTTTCCCCTTTCTGGGCGAGCGCCCCTCCGCCCACGCGCACCAGCGGGAGCAGGTACTCTACCAGGGTGGGCATCTCTGCCACCGCCCGCGCCACCGCCCAGTCGTACTGCTCGCGGTAGCGGAGGCGATGGGCGCACTCCTCCGCCCGTCCGTGCACCACCTCGACACCGTGCAGCCCCAACTGCTGCACCAGGTGTTCCAGAAACTCCACCTTCTTCCTTGTGGCCTCGATGAGGGTGAGGGCCATCCCCGGACAGACGATCTTCAGTGGCAGGCCGGGGAAGCCTGCCCCGCTGCCCACGTCAACCACCCGCGCCCCCGCCTGGAGGTCGGCGCGGGGCAGCGCCAGCAGGCAGGAGAGGGAATCCAGGAAGTGGCGTACCTGCACCGCCTCGTAGTCGGTGATGGCGGTCAGGTTGAAGCGACGGTTCCACTCCACCAGCACCTCGTAGTAGGTCTGGAAGAGCGCCAGATGGCCTGTCTTCAGAGTGATGCCCAGTTCCCGCGCGCCGCGAATCAGCCGTTCCAACTGGCCTCCCGCGATGCCTCACCCCTTCACGCTAGGCCGCGCCGGCGCATCCAGAGGTACATCCCCAGCGGCGTCAGCACCATCACGGCCAGCGTCGCCACGTACATCGGGATGCCGGTCCAGGCCTCCAGCGGCACGACCGGGGCGAAGAAGTTCATCCCGAAGAAGCCGGCGAGAAAGGAGACGGGCATGAACAGGGTGGTGATCAGGGTCAATGTCTTCATGACCTCGTTCATGCGGTTGTTGATGACAGAGAGGTAGGTGTCCAACGCCCCGCCGACCAGATCGCGCAACCCCTCGTTGATGTCGTGCAGGCGCACCAGGTGGTCGTACACGTCGCGGAAGAAGACGCGGTCCTCGCTGTCCACCACGGCATAGTCGTCGCGGGCCAGCCGGTTCAGCACCTCCCGCTGCGGGGTGATGATGCGCCGCAGGTGGAGGAGGGCGCGTTTGAGCGCGAAGATGCGCTCCAGGGTGTCAGAGGTTGGCCGGTCAAAGATCTGGTCTTCCAGGTGATCGATCTCCTCGTCAATCTGCTCGACCACGGGCATGTAGTCAGCCACCAGACTATCGGCCAGGCGGTATGCCAGATGATCTGCCCCACGCCGGAGATGACGCTCATCGCGCAGGCCGGCCTTCCACACGTGATCCACAGCGGCGATGGGCTCGTCGTGGTGAGTGACCAGATAGTTGCGACCCAGGAAGAGGTCCAGTTCGAGGGTATCCAGCACCCGACCGTCCTGCTCGCTCCCCTCCAGGGTGACAGCGTGCAGGACGACGTAAAGGTACTCTCCCCAGTCATCCACTTTGGGCACGTGGGATTCCTGCAGCGCGTCGTCCACGGCCAGGGGATGAAAGCCGAAGGTCTCGCGCAGGATCGGCTCACAGACCTCTGGCGGCTCGTCCTCGAAGTCCACCCACAGCAGGGCTTGGGGGTCCTGCAACAGGCTGACAAACTCCTCCGGGCGCACATCAGTGCGGGAGGTGCCATCTGCGGCACGGTAAAGCACGCGGATCATCCGTCCTCCCTGTTTCGGCCACGAATTGCACGAATGACACGAAGGCCTGGCTGCCACCCTCACGAAGTGGTGAATGAGAAA
>DAOTYX010000130.1:0-36349 GCA_034434635.1 Anaerolineae bacterium
CGCATCCTCATCGCCAAGCCCGGTCTCGACGGCCACGACCGGGGAGCCAAAGTGGTGGCCCGCGCCTTGCGGGACGCTGGGATGGAGGTCATCTACACCGGCCTGCGGCAGACGCCGGAGATGATCGTCGAGGCGGCGCTGCAGGAGGACGTAGACGCTGTGGGACTGAGCATCCTCTCCGGCGCCCATATGACCCTGGTTCCGCGGGTGATCGAGGGGCTGCGCGCGGCGGGGCTGTCACACGTCAAGGTCTTCGTCGGGGGGATCATTCCCGATGAGGACGTGCCGGCCCTGCAGGAGCAAGGGGTTGTCGCCATCTTCGGCCCTGGAGCCTCTACCCAGGTCATCGCCGAGACCATCCGCCGCGCCTTGAGCGAGGGTTAGCGTGGACTGGGTCACGCAGGCTCTGGCCGGCGACCGGCGCGCGCTGGCCCGGCTGATCTCGTTCGTTGAGGACGATGGCCCGCAGGCGCACCGTGCGCTCGCCCTGCTCCACCCTCACTCCGGCCACGCCCACATCATCGGCGTCACCGGCGCGCCCGGTACCGGCAAGTCCACGCTGGTCAACGAACTGGCCAAAGGGCTACGCGCCCGGGGGCATACGGTTGGCATCGTCGCGGTGGATCCGACCAGCCCGTTCACCGGCGGGGCGCTCTTGGGCGATCGGGTGCGCATGCGGGACCTGGCCGGCGATCCCGGCATCTTCATCCGCAGCATGGCCACGCGCGGCAGCCTGGGAGGGTTGGCCCAGGCCACCGGCGACGTGGTCAAGGTCCTGGACGCCGTCGGCTTTGCCGTGGTGCTGGTGGAGACGGTCGGCGTGGGCCAGGCGGAGGTGGACATCGCCCGCACCGCCCACACCACGGTGGTGGTCGAAGCGCCGGGATTGGGGGACGAGGTGCAGGCGCTCAAGGCGGGTCTCCTGGAGATCGCCGACTTGCTGGTGGTGAACAAGGCCGACCGGCCCGGTGCGGCGCAGACGGCGCGGGCGCTGGAGGCGATGCTCGACCTGGGCCGTAGCGACAACGGCTGGCGACCGCCGGTGTTGCAGACGGTGGCGCTGGATGGCACCGGGGTGGACGCGGCGTTGGAGGCCATTGCCGCCCACCGCGCCTACCTGCAAGAGAGCGGCCAGTGGGCGCGGCGGGAGCGCGAACGGGCACGTGCCGACCTGCTGCGGGTGCTGGAGCGGGAATTGCTCCACCGGCTGCGCGCGCGGGCAGGTGAGGATGTGCTGGAACATTGGGTGGAGCGCGTGGCTGCCCGCCAGGTGGACGTCTATACGGCGGCAGCAGCGTTGTTGGACGGTTTGCCGTGAGGAGAGAGACGCCCGGGACACACGTCATCGCTGAACCTGCTGCCGATCAGGCCTCCCCTTCGGGCCGGACAGAGGGGATGCTGCGCCTGTTGCTGATCCGCCACGGCCGCTCGGAGATGAACGCCCAGGGGCGCATCCAGGGCTGGCTGGATTCGCCGCTGGATGACCTGGGGCGGGCCCAGGCGCACGCCGTGGCCCGGCGTCTGCAATGCGAAGGGCCTGCCGTCCTCTACGCCAGCGACCTGCGTCGGGCGTGGGAGACGGCGCAGATCATCGGCCAGGTGCTCGACATCCCCCTCATACCTGATGCCCGATTGCGTGAGCGGAACCTGGGGGACATCGCCGGCCTCTCCGGCGAGGAGATTCGGGATCGCTTTCCAGACATGGTGCGCGAATGGGAGAGCAGCCAGCGCATGCGCTCAGCGCCGGGGGGAGAGCAACCCGCCGATTTCTGGGCCCGCGTCGTCGCCGCCTTCGACGAGATCGTGGGCCGGCATCCGCAGGGCGTGGTGGGCGTGGTCACCCACGGCGGCGTCCTCGCCACCTACATGAGCCATCTGATGGGGCTGGAGGTAGGGCGGTGGGGCCTGCTGTCCTTCAACAACGGCTCCCTCAGCGCTGTGGAGTTCACGGGGAAGGGCGCGCGCATCCGCTGGGTCAATGACTGCTGCCATCTGGACGGCGTGGCGCCCCCTTCGGCCGCAGGCCCGGCCTGAGGTGAGGGAGTGGCAGAGTTCGAGTGGGGGGAAGAGATGCACGGGATGATCAAACTGTTCGGTGGCACTGGCTGTCCAGACCTGGCGGAGGAGATCAGCCGCTACCTGGATGTGCCGCTCTCGGGGCGTGACATCATTCGCTTCCCCAACGAGAATATCTTCGTCCGCCTTCACGAGAGCGTGCGCGGTCAAGACGTCTTCCTGATCCAGACTACCGCCTCGCCGGTCAATGAGAACATCATGGAGCTGCTGATCTTCCTGGACGCCCTGCGGCGCGCTTCGCCTGACCGCATCACCGTTGTGGTACCCTATCTGGCCTATGGCCGGTCGGACAAGAAGGACCAGCCGCGCGTGCCCATCACTGCCCGGCTGGTCGCCGACCTGATCACCACCGCTGGCGCCGATCGGTACATCACCCTCGACCTGCACGCCGATCAGATTCAGGGCTTCTTCAGCATCCCCGGCGACGCGTTGACCGCCTTCTCGATCTTCGCCGACTACCTTAAGGCCAAGCAACTGGATGAGGCAGTGGTTGTGGCCGCCGACCTGGGCTTCGCCAAGAAGGCGCGCAACCTGGCGGAGGAACTGGAACTGCCGCTGGCGGTGATCGAGAAACGGCGCGTGGGGCGGGAGACCGAAGCGCTCACCCTGGTCGGTGATGTCGAGGGTCAGGATGCGATCATCGTGGATGATGAGGTGGACACGGCTGGTTCCATCGTCAACGCCGTGCGGGTAGTTCGGGAAGGAGGCGCGCGCGACGTCTACCTGTGCTTTGCCCACGCTGTCTTCTCGCCACCGGCGGCAGAGCGGCTGCGGAGTCTGGCATTGAGGGAGATCATCACCAGCAACTCCATCCCGGTGGCGCCGGAGAACCGCATGCCCAACCTCACCGTGCTGTCGGTCGCTCCGTTGTTAGGGGAAGTCATCCGTCGCGTTCACGAGGGGAGCAGCGTGGGGGAGGTCTTCCGCCGCTATCACCGTTATCGCTGATGGCGGATCAGGCCTGGTCGCTCTCGCGCTTGCTCAGGTAGTGGATGCCGGGATCGATCTCGACATATCCCGCCTGTCGGAAGAGGGCCAGTGAAGCGGGATTGTCACTTTCCACCAGCGCGGCGATGACCGTCATGCCCTGGGCGCGCAGGGTCTCCTCTGCGGCCTGCACCAGTCGCCGACCCCACCCCTGACGGCGGAAGTCGGGATCCACCACCAGCCGGTTGATCCAGCCCTTGCGGCTGTCGTGTGTGGCGACGACCGCGCCGATCAATCGGCCCTCCAGTTCCAGCCCCAGGATTGTCTGCACGCCGCTCTGGAGTTGACGGGCCAGCGCCTCGCGGCTGTCTCGACCGTTGGGGCGCAGCGAGTGCAGCCCTGCCCGTTGCCACAGGGCCATGAGACGGTCGTAGTCTTCCAGGCCAAGCGTGCGAATGTGCGGCTCTCCCAAACCCTTCCCCCAGTCGTCGGACTTCCGATGCCTGGAAGACATTGATGGTCTTCCCTTACTGTGTTGATCGAAGACTGCGCCCAAAACGGCCGAAGAGAGTCAGCGGATTTAGCAGATGAAGCGGATTTGTCTACAGAAATCCGCTGAATCTGCTCAATCTGCTGACCGATTCCTCGCTTTTGGCACTCTGAACCAGGAACAACACTCAAGAGGGAGACTACCAAGACATCGGAAGCCTGGAAATCCTCATGCGTCCATATCCGGCACGCTGCGGCGCAGGATGTTGTACTCCGCCAGCGCCCGTCCGGCCCCGATGGCGACGCAGGCCATGGGCGCGTCCGCCACCCAGGCGGGCACGCCGGTCTCCTGGGTGATCAGTTCGTCCATCCGGCGCAGCAGCGAGGTGCCGCCGGCCAAAGCGATGCCGCGCTCGATGATGTCGGAGGAGAGTTCCGGCGGCGTGCGTTCCAGCACCGCCTTGACAACGCTCACGATCGCCGCCAGCGGCTCGGCCAGCGCCTCCGTGACCTCGTCGGAGGAGATCTGGACGGTGCGTGGAAGCCCCGCCACCTGGTCGCGGCCCTGGATTTCCATCTTGAGGGGCGGGTCGAGCGGCAGCGCGCTGCCGATACGGATCTTCACGTCCTCGGCGGTGGGCTGGCCGATGATCAGGTTGTACTTGCGGCGCACGTAGGAGATGATTGCCTCGTCGAGGCGGATGCCGCCCACGCGCACGGAGTGGGCCGTGACGATGCCGTTCATGGCGATCACGGCGGCCTCGCTGGCCCCGCCGCCCAGGTCCACCACCATATTGCCTGAAGGCGTGCCGACGGGCAGGCCGGCGCCCAGGGCGGCGGCGAGCGGCTCGGGGATGAGGTGGGCGCGGCCAGCGCCGGCGTCCAATGCCGCCTCACGCACCGCCCGCCGCTCCACACTGGTCACGCCGTAGGGGACGCTGATCATCACCCGTGGCTTGAAGAAGCGCGAGGAGCCGCCAACCTTGTGCAGGAAGTAACTGAGCATCCGCTCAGTGACCATGTAGTCGGCGATGACGCCGTCGCGCAGGGGGCGGATCACCTCGAAGGCCCCGGGGGTGCGTCCAAGCATCGCCCGCGCCTCCTCGCCCACCGCGACGATCTTGTCCTCCTCCACCGATATGGCGACCACCGAGGGCTCCTGCAGCACCACCCCCTTGCCGCGCACATAGACGAGCACGTTGACCGTGCCCAGGTCAATTCCGATTTCTTTGGTCAGCAAGGCGACCTCCCAGAGATGGGCCAGCGGGTCAGCGATCCGCTGATTCGCCAGCACGCTGATCCGGCCGATAAGGGCGGCGGCCCACGCGCAGGCGCACCTGAGCGCGGTGGAGCGCCTGCAGGGCAGCGATCCGCTCCTGCGGCGGCGGTTCCCTGGTCAACAACTCCTCCGCCTCCCGGCGGGCCCGCTCCGCCCGCATGATGTCAATATCCTCAGCCCGCTCTGCCACATCGGCCAGCACGATGACCCGGTCGGGCAACACCTGCATGTACCCGCCGTGGATGGCGAAGGTCAGCTCTTCCTCCCCCTGGTGGGCCACCAGCACCCCTTCTGCCAGCACGGTGACCAGTGGGGCGTGGCGGGGCAGGATGCCCATCTGTCCCTCCGCTCCGGGGGCCAGGACCCTGTCCACCTCGCCGGTGAACAGTTCCCGCTCTGGCGTGACGACGTCCAGACGCAGTTTCATCGCTCCCCCTAGGCGATACGCAACTGGCGGCCCCTCTCGACTGCCTCGTCAATCCCGCCGACCATGTAGAAGGCTTCTTCCGGCAGGTCATCATGCCGGCCTTCCAGAATCTCACGGAAACCGCGCACCGTCTCGGCGATAGGCACATACCGTCCCTCGCGGCCGGTGAACCGCTGCGCCACCTGGAAGGGTTGGGTGAGGAAGCGCTGGATCTTGCGCGCCCGCGCGACTGTCAGTTTGTCCTCCTCCGACAGTTCCTCCACCCCCAGGATGGCGATGATGTCCTGCAGTTCGTTGTACCGCTGGAGCACGCGCTGCACCTCGCGCGCCACCCGGTAGTGCTCCTCGCCGACGATGCGCGGGTCGAGGATGCGCGAAGCGGAGGCCAACGGGTCCACCGCCGGGTAGAGGCTCTGCGCGGCCAGCCGTCGCTCCAGGGCGATGGTGGCGTCCAGGTGGGCGAAGGTGGTCACCGGCCCCGGGTCGGAGTAGTCGTCGGCAGGCACGTAGACCGCCTGCATGGAGGTGATCGAGCCGCGCTGGGTGCTGGTGATGCGCTCCTGTAACTCGCCCATGTCCGTGCCGAGGGTGGGCTGGTACCCCACCGCGCTGGGCATCCGTCCCAGCAGGGCGGAGACCTCCATACCGGCCATCACGAAGCGGTAGATGTTGTCAATGAACAGCAGGACATCCCGTCCCTGGTCACGGAAGTACTCGGCCATCGTCAGCGCGGTCAGGCCGACGCGGAAGCGCACTCCCGGCGGCTCGTTCATCTGCCCGAAGACCATCACCGTGCGGTCAATCACCTCCATATCGGTCAGGCTGCCGTAGAACTCGGTGCCCTCACGGCTGCGCTCGCCCACGCCGGCGAAGACCGAGACGCCGCTGTGCCTTTCCGCGTTGTTGTACATCAGTTCGGCGATGATGACCGTCTTGCCCACCCCCGCGCCACCGAAGACGCCAGTCTTCCCGCCGCGGGTGAAGGGGGCGATCAGGTCAATCACTTTGATGCCGGTCTCGAAGAACTGGCTGAAGGTGGTCTGCTCCTCATAGGGTGGGGCGGGGCGGTGGATAGGGCGCATCTCGACCGCCTCGACCGGCCCTTTCTGGTCCACGGGTTCCCCCAAGACGTTGAACAGCCGGCCGAGCGTCGCCGGGCCAACGGGGACGCGGATCGGCTCGCCAGTGGTGTAGGCGGGGCTGCCGCGCTGCAGGCCGTCGGTGGTGTCCATTGCCACGCAGCGCACCCAGTTGCCGGAGAGCTGTTGTTCGACCTCCAGCACCAGTGGGCGGCCGTCGCGGGGAATCTCCACCGCGCTGAACACCTCCGGCAGGTCCTGTGGCGCGAATTCGACATCTACTACTGCGCCCTTCACCTGAACCACACGACCGACTGCTCGACGAGCCATCATCTCCTCCCGGTAGAATGGTCTGCTTCGGCCTGTCGTAGCCACAAGAGGGCTTCTCCACGGCTATAGATGTGCCACATCCGTTCTTTGAAGCCTCAATCGTCGTCGAAAAAGGCCAGGATGTCTATGTCACTGCCAGCGCGAGCCTGGCCGCGGGCAAGGGAACCGAAGAGGATGAGCCGCCGCGCGCCCATCTCCCGCAATTGGGCGACGACCTGCTCCAGGGCCTCCTCCAGCCGCGTCTTGTCCGCTTTCACGCTTCAGCCCCCCGTGTCTGCTGTAGCGCCTCCGCCCCGCCGGCGATGTCCAGCAGTTCGCGGGTGATGGCCTGCTGCCGGGCCTTGTTGCGCATCAGGGTCAGATCGCGCAGCAGGTCCTCGGCGTTGTCGGTGGCGTTGCGCATGGCCATGCGCCGGGCGGCATGCTCGCTGGCCGAAGCCTCCAGGGCGGCCTGATAGACCTGCAGGGTTGTGAAGCGAGGAAGGACGGCCTCCAGGACCGACGTCGGGTCGGGCTCGTAGATGTAGTCGGGGGCCCCCACCGGGCGCATGTCCACGACGTACTTGCTCACCGCCTGCTCCTCCAGTTTCGACGGGTGCAGTGGCAGCAGGCGGCGAATCACCGGTCGTTGCTGCAGCAGGTTGACGAACTCGGTATGCGCCAGGAAGACCTCGTCGGCGCGGCCTTCCAGGAACTCCTCGATCGCTGTGCGGGCGATGGCGGAGACGTCGGCCAGGGAAGGGACAGCGGGCAGGCCGGGGAAGGTGGCCAGGATGTCGGCGCGCGCCCGCCACAGGATGTCCCGCCCCCGCCGTCCAACGACGATGTAGCGGGTGGGCACGGACAGTTGCGCCGCGAATTCAGTGGCCGCGCGCACCACGTTCTGGTTGTAAGCCCCACACAACCCGCGGTCGCTGGCGAAAAGGAGGATCGCCACCGCGCGCACCGGTTCCCGGTGGATGAGCAAGGGGTGGAGCGGTGTCCCCGACACGCTGGACAGGTTGACGATCACCTCCCAGGCGCGATGGGCGTAGGCGCGGGTGCGCATCACGGCTACCTGGGCTTTCTGAACCTTCGAGGCGGAGACCGCCTCCAGGGCGCGGGTGACCTGGGAGAGGTTGTGTACGCTGCGGATGCGTCGGCGAATCTCGCGAAGCGTCTCCACGGCTCTACTCCGGCCTCCACTGGGCGAAGAAGTCGGTCAGCGCTGCTTTCAACGCCTCTTCGGTTTCGGTGGTCAGCGCCTTTCGAGCGGCGATATCAGCGCCGATCTCCGGGTGCTGATAGCGCATGTAATCCAGCAGCGCCTGCTCCGCCTCGCGCATGCGCGCTACCGGCACCCGATCGCAGAAGCCCTTGGTGCCGGCGTAGATGATGATCACCTGCTCCTCCAACGGCACCGGCGCGTACTGCGGCTGCTTGAGGATTTCCGTCAGCCGCCGCCCGCGGTCCAGCTGCCGTTGCGTGGACTCGTCCAGGTCGGAGCCGAACTGGGCGAAGGCGGCCAGTTCCTGGAAGCGGGCCATATCCAACCGCAACCCGCCGGCCACCTGCTTCATCGCCTTCGTCTGCGCGTCACCGCCGACGCGGGAGACGGAGATGCCGACGTTGATCGCCGGGCGGATGCCGGCGTTGAACAGATCGCCCTCCAGGTAGATCTGTCCGTCGGTGATGGAGATGACGTTGGTGGGGATATAGGCGGTCACGTCCCCCAGCAGCGTCTCCACGATGGGCAGGGCGGTCAGGCTGCCGCCGGTGCCCGGCTTCTTGCGCATCTCGTACTCGTCACCCAGTTCTTTGAGCCGGGCGGCGGCTCGTTCGGCCCCCAACACCCCGCCATAGACCTGCCCATCCACTCCCTCGGTGACATCGGGCGGAGCGTCCTTACGAACAAGGATATAGCCGTTGGCCATCCGTGCCGCCCGCTCCAACAGGCGGGAGTGCAGGTAGAAGATGTCGCCGGGGTAGGCCTCCCGTCCCGGCGGACGGCGCAGCAGCAGGCTCACCTGTCGGTAGGCCCAGGCGTGCTTCGAAAGGTCGTCGTAGACCACCAGGGCATCCTTCCCGCGGTGCATGAACGCCTCGCCGATGGCGCAGCCGGCATAGGGGGCGATGTACTGCAACGCCGCTGGCTCGGAGGCGGAGGCGACGACGACCACGGTGTGCTCCATCGCACCATACCGCTCCAGCGTGGCCACCACCTGGCGCACCTGGCCCCGCTTCTGGCCGATGGCGACGTAGATGCAGATGAGGTCCTTGCCCCGCTGGTTGATGATCGTGTCAATGGCGATGGCCGTCTTGCCGGTCTGCCGGTCGCCGATGATCAACTCGCGCTGCCCCCGCCCGATGGGGATCATCGCGTCAATGGCCTTGATGCCGGTCTGCACCGGCGTGTCCACGTTCTGCCGCTCGACGACGCCGGGGGCGATTTGCTCGATGGCGCGGTACTCTTCGCTGAGGATTGGCCCCTTGCCATCCACCGGGCGGCCCAGCGCGTCCACCACGCGGCCCAGCAGGGCCTCTCCCACCGGCACGGAGACGATGCGCCCGGTGCGGCGTACCAGGTCGCCCTCGTTGATGCCGCCATACTCGCCCAGGATGATGACGCCGACCTCATCCGCCTCCAGGTCGAAGGCCATCCCCAGCGTGCCGGAGGGGAAAGAGACCAGTTCGCTCATCTGTACCGTGGAGAGGCCGGAGACGCGAGCGATCCCGTCACCCACCTCGGTCACCGTCCCCACATCCTCGGCGGAGACGGCGGGCTGAAACTGCTCGATGCGTTGCTGCAGAAAGGCGGCGATCTGTTCCATCTGCTTGCGGTCGGTCGTCATTCTCTTTCTCCCCCCGGTAGGTATCGCCGATCACACGGGTGCTCAAGGCGCGAGGCTGGCGACGGTCGGCGCGTCCAGTTTCTCCACCACGGCGAAGAGGAGTTGCAGCGCGCGATCGTAGTCGTCGCGGTGGAGGATGGCGGCGTGGCTGTGGATATGGCGCGCCGGCACGCCGATGACGACGGTGGGCACGCCGGCGCTGTGGAGATGAATTTGCGCTCCGTCGGTGGCCCCGCCGACCATCGCGGAGAGTTGCAGCGGGATACCCAACGCTTGCGCCGTCTCGATGACCAGATCGCGCAGGCGCAGGTTAGGGATCATGCGCGCGTCCATCAGGAGCAGGCTGGGGCCGCCGCCCAGTTTCACTGCCGACTCCTCTGGCTTGATGCCGGGCACGTCGCCGCAGATGTCCGACTCCAGGATGATGGCCACATCGGGGTTGACGATCTCGGCGCTGGTCTTCGCCCCGCGGGTGCCCACTTCCTCCATCACCGTGGCGACGCCGTACAGGATGTTGGGATGGGGTTTCTGGGCGAAGTGGCGCAGCACCTCGATCATCATCGCCACGCCGATGCGGTCGTCGAAGGCCTTGCTCAGGTAAGACTTGCCGTTGGCCAGCACCTGGAATGAGGAGGCCGGCACCACCGGGTCACCCAGGCGCACGCCGGCAGCCTCTACCTCCTCTTTCGAGGTCGCGCCGATGTCAATGTACATGTCCTTCTTCTCCACCACCTTGTTCCGCTCTTCCGTCGGCAACAGGTGGGGGGGCTTGGCCCCGATCACGCCGACCCGGTCACCCAGATGGGTCTTGACGATTACCCGCTGGCCCAGGAGCACCTGGTCCCACCACCCGCCCAGAGGGAGGAAGCGCAGGAACCCCTCCTTGGTGATGTGATGGACCATGAAGCCGATCTCATCCATATGGCCGGCCAGCATCACGCGCGGACCGCTCGTCCCCAGGCGGCAGATCAGGCTGCCGATGTGGTCCTGTTCAATCGTGCCCAGCGGCTCCAGATAGCGACGGACCAGTGCGCGCACTTCCGTCTCGTATCCTGGCACGCCATGGGCTTCGGTCAGTTCCTGCAAGAACTGCTCAGTCTGATCCATGACTTATCTCCTCAGTGTGCGTCCACAAAAGCAAAGTCGTGCCTGTCGCCACGAATCTCACGAATCGGCACGAAGGGTTCGCGAGAAAACGCTGCGCACGACGCCGCGACAGGCAAGCATTACCGGACGGGGGGATGATACACGATTTTGACCGATTTGTCCAGTCACGGGAAAATGACCTGCCCCTCTATTTCCGCCCACTCCTCCGGGCTGACCCAGGGAGTGACCGTGCCGTCGGCGTTGCGCTGGCCCACGACGCGATAGCCGATGGTCCAGCCATCGCCGCGCAGGATGGGCAGCAGGACGTACTCTTGCAGTCGCTCGTCATGGAGGTCAATGACGTAGAGCGGATGTTCCGCCAGGTGCGGCTCCGCCTCTTCCCAGCGCAGGTAGCCCGGCGGTGGGCCGGGTGGATCCAACCCCGGCAGGTAGACGACGCTCATCTCCGGCACGCGGTTCTCCGCCCAGGAGACATAGCGCAGCGCCCAGGACTGGACGAACCCGTCGGTGGGCAGCGGCGGGGTGAGCAGCCAGGCTCCCGGCTCCATCTGCGCCAGCAGGTCGCGCGCCCAGGCGTGCCAGGTGGTGTTCTGGCTCTGGTCCACCAGCGGCAGGTTGTTGAACGCCGTCGCCAGCAACAACCCCGCCAGCGCCAGCGCGACCAGGCCCAGGGCGGCGGACCGTGCGGGCCGCGGCCAGCGGGCCATCCCGTGGGACAGCGTTGCCCATACCTCCCCCAGTCCCACCCCGATGAGCGGCGCGGTGAGGATGTAGACCGGGTGCATGAAGTCCGCCCAGTCCACCACGTCGTAACTGACGACGAAGAACCACTCCCCGATCAGCCCCAAGAGAAAGGTCACGCCCAGACGGGTGCGCTGACGCAGCAGGTTCCACAACCCCACGGCTCCCAGTCCCACCCCCAGCGGCCAGAACTGCAGCATCAACTGATAGCCGGAGTCGGCCCAGCGCTGCAGGTAGTAGCGCGGCTGGACGCCGAAGGCGATGCCCCACCATTCGCGCCCGGTCAGGAAAGCGGGCACCTCGGCCCAGGTGGACGGGCAGTAGTTGCAGAAGCGCGGCTGTTGGAAGGCGCGCAGGGGGACGTAGAGGTATTGCGCCGCGGCGGCCAGGACGATCAGCGCGGTCAGCGCCAGGTTGCGCGGGCGGGTGAGCATGCGGGGATCGGTGGTCAGCACCGCCCACAGCCACATCGGCAAGAGGACGATCGCCGGGGCGTTGACGCCGAAGTTCAGCGCGTAGAGCGCCGCGCTGAGGAAGTAGAAAGCGGGATGGCGGCTCTCCATCCAGGTGACCAGCGCCAATAGCGTGGCAGCGATGAGCGTCCCGTTGAGGGGGTAGAGTTCGCTGTAGAGCGCCTGATACCAGAACCGCACGGCGAAGGCCAGCGTCAGCGCGCTGAACAGCGCCAGCAGGGTGCGCCGGGTGAGACGGTAGGTGATTCGCCCCACCAGCACGACCGTGACCACCGAGCAGAGGGCACAGAACAGGTTGAGCCGATAGGCCGGGTTGTTGATGGGCAGGAGGACGAACAACCGCCCCAGGAAGGTGAACAGCGGATACCCCGGCGGATGAGAGACACCCATCACCAGGGTGGTGAGCTGGTACTCGATGGAGTCCAGGTAAGGGCCGACGCCGGGGTGGAGGGTGCGGACGTAGAGCGCCGCCGCGATCGCCCCGGCCAGCAGCGCCGCCAGCCAGGAGGCCCGCGAACCGTCGAACGACCAGGCTTTGGTAGAGGGTCGCATAGGGTGGATTATCGCACAGAGTGGGCGGGGAAGCAACCCGTGAGGTGAGGTGAGTGAGGTGAGGTGAGGTGACAGTCACCTGGAAGGTGACTGTCACCTCACCTCACGTCTATTCCCTGCGCGGGGCCAGCGGCCCCAGCAGGCTGGCGAACTCCAGCGGGAAGATGAACTTGGTCGCCGGACTCTCCCCCAGCCGCTTGAGCGTCTCCAGGTATTGCAGGGTCATCGTGTTGGGATCCACCTGCTGGGCGATGCCGTAGATGTGCTGCAACGCCACGGCGTACCCCTCAGCGCGCAGCGCCTGGGCGGCTCGCTCGCCCTCGGCGCGCAGGATGTTGGCCTGCTTCTCGCCTTCGGCCTGCAGGATGCTGGCTTGCTTCTGTCCCTCGGCCACCTTGATCGCTGCCTCGCGCTGCCCGTCCGCCTCGGTGACCATCGCCCGGCGGTTCCGCTCCGCCGACATCTGGCGGTTCATCGCTGCCTGGATCTCCTTCGGCGGCTCGATCTCGCGGATCTCCACACTGGTCACCTTGACGCCCCAGCGCTCGGTCACCTCGTCCAGTTTGACCCGCAGCACCTGGTTGATGTGCTCCCGCTGGGCCAGCACGTCGTCCAGCATGATGTCGCCGATCACCGCGCGCAGGGTGGTGGTGGCGATGCCGATCGAGGCGCGGCGGAAGTCCCCGACCTGCAAGACACTGCTTTCAGGATCCACCACCTTCCAGTAGATGAGGAAATCAACGCCGATGGGCGCGTTGTCTTTGGTGATGCTGGTCTGGTGAGGGATCTCCAGAAACTGCTCCCGCAGGTCGGCCTGCACCGCACGGTCAATGAAGGGGATGAGGATGACCAGCCCCGGCCCCTTAGCCCCGATGCAGCGGCCCAGGCGGAAGACAACCAGCCGTTCGTACTCCCGCACGATGCGGATCATCGAGAAGAGGAGGATGAGGAAGACGATGGCGACGAAGCCCAGGATGAAGAACAGAGCAACCCATTCCATTTTGTCCTCCTGTCTGTTGTTCCCTGCCTACAACGGCGTGACGCGCAGGCGCACGCCCTCCACGGCCACCACGCGCACCGGCGTGCCGACGGGGATGGGGGTGTCTGCCACGGCTGTCCACAGTTCACTGCGCACCTGCACCGTGCCCACCGGGTCAATGGCCGACGTGACGACCCCCTCCGCGCCGACGATGGTCTGCGGGTCGGTCTTGACGGCCAGCCGTTGGGCACGCACGGCCGCGTTGAGGGCGAAGCCGAAGAAGGCGAAGGTAGCCAGGGTCACCCCGCCGATCACCCAGGGGGAGAGGGCCACGCCCGTGCCGGGGCGGAACAGCAGGAGCGACCCCACCGCCAGCCCCAGCGCCGCGCCGACCCCCAACCCGGTGCTTTGGAGTTTGAGGTCGGCCACGAACAGGCCCATGGAGACCAGCATCAGGGCCAGGCCGATCAGGTTGACCGGCAGCCGCACCAGTCCCAGCACGGCCAGGAGCAGGCAGATGATCGCCGCGGCTTCCGGGAAGCCGGTGCCGGGCACCGTCCATGCCGCCGCTGCCGCCCACAACCCCAACAGCAGGAGCACGTAGGCGACGTTAGGGTTGACCAACAGCCCTTGCAGGAAAGCCAGCCATTCACCGTTCATGCCGCCCCCTGATCGCTACTCAAGCGCCATCCTCATCCTACCACGGTCAGGCCACCCTGTCCCGATACCCGACTGACGACAACCTGACGGCTGCGGACGACAGACCACGGACGATGGACCACGGACCACGGACGACGGTGAGACATAGGGACAACCCCGCTGCCATTGGTCATTGGTCATTGACCATTGCTCTGCAACCGGTAGCCGCGCCCGCGAACGGTAAGCAGGTAACGCGGATTGGCGGGGTCCTGCTCGATCTTGGCCCGCAGTCGGCTGACCAGCTTCTCGATGCGGGCATCGTCCACCTCGTCAATGAACTTCTCCCCCCAGACAGCCTCGACCAGGGTGAACCTGTCACACAGTTTGTCCTTGCGCTCGATCAGGAAGCGCAGCAGCCGGTACTCCAGGTCGGTGAGCGGGGGGGCCTGGCGTCCGTCCACGTAGACCTCGCCGGAGTCAGCGTCCAGCCAGACGCCGGGGGGCAGGTCGGCGCGGCGCTGACCATGTCGGCGGATGAAGGCGGCGAAGGCGGCGCCGAACAGGTGCCCCTGCTCATCGGTCAGGCCGAGGCTGGTCAGACGCTCCCTGGCTGCCTGGCCCACCGGCTCTCTCTCCACCAGTCCCTGGAGAGCGGCGCGCTCGGCGGCGGTGAGCTGCCCCCACAGCCGGCCGCACTCGCGACGGGTGGCCTCGTCGCCCGGCAGCGCCTCTGCAACCAGACGGGTGCCCATGCTGGCGTAGGTTTCCGGGGCGACGGCGCGTGCCCGCAGCAGCAACCGGGTGACCGCGCCGAGCAGTCCAGGGTGGCCGCCAGCCTGCTCGACGACGAAGTTCACCTCTTCCTCGCTCAGCGTGGTCCCTGCCACGGCAGCGACCTGCCGCACCCGTTCTGCGCTCCAGGCTTCGGCCAGCATCCCCAGCCTGCAGGTGTGGTCAGCGAAGAGTTCGCGGAACTCGGCGGTCTCTGCGTCGTCACGCAACTCATCCAGCGGGCGCTCCACGCCCACCACGTAGACCAGCGCTGGTCGGTAGCGGTCGCGCAACGCGCGCAGGTTGAGGAAGGTCCGTCCCTCCAGCGCGGCGAACGGCTCGTCGAACTCGTCCAACACCAGCACGACAGGGTGGCTCACCCCTTCGCACAGCCCTTCTATCCCCTCGATGAAGCCCAGAGGGATGGCAAAAGGGTTGCTGGGTTCGACCACCTGACGGTAGGCGTGTTCCAGCCGTTCCGTCACGGGGGCCGGGGCAGCGGGCGGGCGGAAGTGGGCGCGGACTGCGCGCAGCACGGCTTCGTAGAAGCCCTGTTCGGAGAGATCGAGCATGCGGTTGCAGTCCACGTACACCCGCCAGGCGGCTCCCTCGCTCGCTTCGGGGGTGCAGAGGGCGCGCAGCAGGGTGGACTTGCCGGTGTTGCTGAGGCCGCTCAGGGCACAGCACATGCCATCCTGCAAGTAGCCCTGCAGGATGGTCATTTTGTGAGGATGGGGAAGGACTTCCATAGCCTTTCTGCTCTGTGGCTCTTTGTCTCTGCCACTGCTCACCCTCCCGCAGATTGCTTTCGAACCTGCGAGAGGGTACAGGTTGATTGCCCCATCTGCGGATAAGAGCGACGCCAACACAGGGCCCGTGGGCCACCGTGTTGGCGTCTTCCGGTTCTCCTGGCGCGGAGTTCAGTGGGCGGTCCGTGCCCGTCGTGCGGCGACCAGTATGATCAGCAGCGCCCCGGCGATGACCATGGCGGCGAAGGGGGCAACGCCCGTCTGTGAGACCTCGGAAGGCGCATGCGCAGCCGCAGAGAGGGTGGGGGTTGGCGAGCCCACGGCTCTAGGGATGGTCGTGGGGGTCGCTCCGCCGCTGGGAGTGGCCACCTCTCGCGGCGTGCCCAATCCGGTGGGGGTCGCCTCTGGAGTGGGAGGAACCGTGGGGGGCGGCTGGGTCGGTGTCAGGGTCGGAGGGACGGTGGGAGGGAGAGTGGGGGGGACCTCCGTGGTCACAGCCACGGCAGCGGCGGTCGCCGTGGCAGCAATGTCCACAGCCGTTGTCGATGTGGGAGGCACCTGCGCCGCGCGCCCGCGGTTGCCCAGGATGCCGCTGAAGGCGACCACCCACACGCAGAAGGCCACAACGCCGATCAGCAGCAACCCGCCCATCGCTGCCACCAGAATGATAAACAGGCGGTTCTGCCCCTCGCCCCCTCCTCCTTCCTCTTCTTCCTCCAACTCCTCCATCTCCAGGTCCACGTTCATCCTTCACCTCCTTGAACGGGTACGTTGGTGACCACGTGCTCACCCCTCAGCCCTTACCGCAGGTTTTGAAACCCCTGGGAGGGTGGCTGAGCCTCAACGCAGGATCTCCAGGTTGACCAGCGGGATGGTCATTATCTGCTCGTCGTCGTCTCTCTTCACCCTGGCGGCCGCCATCTGTGCGCCGCTGGCGGTGCGCGCCCAACTCGGGAAAGCCACCACGACGCCGGTGATGCCCAGGTAGGGAGCGCGCACACCCCGCACGACGTCTCCCACCTTCAGCTCCAGGTTTGCGTCTGGCAGGGCTTCCGCTGCGCCTTCTGCCGGCAGCGGCACAATCACCTCTGGTCGGACAACCTCCCAACCGGTCCGGAAACGGGCGTCCAGGGTAGCCTCGCGGCCGTCGTGGGCCATCAGCAGGTGGTGGATACGGGGGCACATCGGCGCGTCGCCGAGCGCCTCGGTAACGACGATCGGGAAGGCCATCTCTTCGGCAGCGGTCAGGGCGTCGGGGGAGAGGCCGCCGGTGATGATGCCGCGCACCTGCATCTCGACGGCCTTCTCCAGCGCGTCTTTGTCGAGCCAGCCACCGCCGATGAGCACTGTGCCCCGGCACGTGGCGTCAATAGACCTGCCGCGCAGGGGTTTGTCGCGCTCCTTGATCAACACCTTCAGCACGCCCGACCCCTCTTTGCCGTTGCCCCAGGCGCCCTGTATCAGCGCCCCGTGGGTGCGGATCACCACCCCCCAGCCTGCCACTACCCGTGAGATGGTGCCGTAGAGATTGGCGCGCAGTTCGAACTCTTGAGGAGGGGCTTCGATGAGCAGCCAGCCGCCACCGCCGTCGGTCACTACCCCATCTATCGGTGCGCGGCAGACCCGTTTGTTGGGCCAGCGGACGGCGGCAAGTACCTGGCCGCGCTTCACTTTCTGGCCACTCTTGACCTTGAGGGCCTTGCCCACGGCGGCAGGAGACAGGCCCAGCACGCGGGCGACGTTGACAACACGCCGGTCCATAGGAAGATTGGCCTGGCCGATCACCTGGATCGGCTCGACCCTTTCCCCTTCGCGGACGAGGATCTCGCCGGCTACCGGCAGCACCCGCTCGCGCTGGATGACGGTCAGCGGGGTGGCGATTGTCTGCGGCAGGTAGACCTTCACGGCTATCCTCCCACGTCCCAAAGCCACTGCTGGATCTGTTTCTGACGCCTGGATGGCTCCTGCGGCAGTTCGAGCGGCCGGCCGCGCGCGTCAATGATCAGCCCCGCCAGCCCGCCGCGCACACGGCGGCGGCCTCCCTTCCCAGACCCGCCAAGTCCGACGTCGAACCGGCCGCGCGGGCGCAGTTCGAGCACTGCCTCTTGACCCGGCGGCAGGGGGAGCACCTCCAGAGAGCCGTAGGGCACCTCCACATCCAGCATGCCCCCCTGTTCGTACTGCACGCGCACGCGCAACACCACCTCGCCCTTTCGGGCCTCGCCCACCGGCGTGACGACCGTCGCCAGGTTGACGATACAGCCGCTGTCCAATATCTCCACAGCCGCCAGCGGCTTCAGCCGGGCCACTCCACCCAATGCCGGGGCCAGGCCATGCAGGTCCAACAACACGGTACTTATGCCGATGGGTTGGATCGCGTCCAGGGCCAACAGGACTGCCTGCCCAGGCCGTGGAGCGCCGGCCAGCAAGCCACCGCTGAGCAGGATCGGGTCCAGCAGCGGCGTGAGGTGCGGGTAGAGTTGGGCCTTCCCGGGCTGCCAGGAACGTTGGGCTGTGCGCAGTGTCTCACGGATCGCCTCGCGGGCTACGGCCTGGGCCAGCCACAGTTCCTGAGGCTCCTGCGGCACAGTCCACGGCCGGGCCTCCCAGTTCAGCAGGATGGCCCGCGCCTCGTCCAGTTCCATGGGGACTGGTAACCAGCGCAAGATGGACGACGGATCCTTCTCTCCCAGCAGGCGCCGTCCGGCGGAGACCGCCCCCAGATCGCTGCGGACGGTCAGGCCGGGGTGACCTGCGAAGGCCGAGGCCACGGTGGTGTGGGCCGCACCCAGGTCAATCCCCAAAGTGCCTTTGGGGGACTCGTCCAGATACCAGACGTAGTGGATGAGTTGTGAGAAGGCCTTGGCGGTGGGGGTGATGGGAAGGGCGCTCCAGTGGGCCAGGAGTTCGCTGCCCGGCAGTTGTTCCAGTTTCGACTGAGCGTAGAACGATTCCAGTTCTGCACGCAATCCGTCCGGGCTTTCCTGGTCGGGCAGGGGGCGCACGTTGTCGGTGACGCGCACTTCGGCCCGATCGCCTACGGTATGGACCACGCGCTGGCGGAGAGCGGCGTTGCCGGCAAAGATCAGGCTGGGGCGTTTCTCCTTCTCGATGAGCGCGCAACCCAGCGCGGCGGTCTCCACCAGTTCCAACACCGGCAGGGTTGCGCCGCCGTCGCAACCGCCCACGATGCAGATCAGTTCCGGCCGGCTCTCGGCGATCAGGCGGACCTGCTCCTCTTCTGACATCCAGCCTTGGCTGGGGTCACGGCTGATGACGCCGGCAATGGTGGCGTAAGTGCCGGCCACAGCGTGTTCCGCGCTGACCAGACTGATGTCCCGCACCAGGCCGGAGAGGAGGACGCGCAGGGGCTGCGCCGCACTGGCCAACACCACCAGGGCGTCCACCCCTATCCCGCTCTGCTCTTCGGGGATGATCAGCTGCCCGCCGACCTGCAGGAGCGTGCGTCCGGTGACGTCCTCGATCTGAGCGATGGCGTGCTGGAGGCCCACAGCGACGTCGTACCAGGGCGCATCGGCAGTGGTCGGCGCCTCGCCGCGGGCGATGAAGCGGTAAGCGCCGCCCACCCGCCCCAGGAGGACGGCCTTGGTCATCACGGCGCCGCAGTCCGCGACCAGGATCGAACCGATAGGCTGTTCTGTGGCCATCCTTATGGACTATCTCCCCAGAATGTGCAGCAGGCTTTGCAGGCCTTCCAGAATGACGTAGGCCCGGCCGACAAGAACAGAGAGGCTGGCCGTCAGCGCAGCGGCGAAGGCAGCGCCGAAGGCCACCATCAAGAAGAAGCGGCCCACTGCGCCCAAGACGTTGACCACTTTGGCCGCGACTCCCTGCAGGCCCTGCCGCCGTCGAAGGGTGAAAGTGAAGGCCAGCAGCGTGCAGACCGTGCCGAGGGCCACCAGGAATCCACCACTTCCTCCGCTGGCGCTGGCCTGGGGCAGGATGGTGCCCAGCAGCGCTCCTCCCATCGCCACTGCTGCGCCCACGCCGATGAGGAACGCGGTGGCAAAATTGCCCAGGTTGGCCAGACGGGGCACGAACTTGAACAGCAGGAACAGGCCCAGCAGCGTGGGCAGGATGAGGGTGTACTGTTGCTGCGGCGTGCCGCTCTGGAACAACGGGACCACGGCGCGGATCAGCACGGTCGCGACGACGACCGCGACGGCGTAGCCCACGCTGGCGCCCACAAGGAGATGCAGCGCCAGGCGGTAGAGCGGGTTGTCCCTGAGAAAATAACTCAGGATGAGCACCGTCAGCAAGGCCCCCACGATGCCACCGAGCAGGTCCAATGTTTCCATCATCGGCTCCTGCCTCTGAGCAAGAAGACCACTGCACCGACGATCATCAGTGCTGCGACGACCCCCTGGGTGAGGGTGAGCGACCGCAGGTAGAGCACCACCCGGCCGCTGCTGCTGCCCAGCCGCGCCTCGTAGGCTGCCGCTCCGGTCAATCCAGTGACCATCCCCCGTAGCGGGGTGCCCGCGCGCAGGTACGGCCGGGCGACCGGTTCGGAGCGGGCACTGATGCCGGCCAGAAGGGGTCGGCTGGGACTGCGGGCTGCCATCTGCTCCACCCACGCCTGGAGGTCGCCCTGTTGTCCGGCCAACACCACCACCAGGGCGGCGCTTGTCGCCGCCGGGCTGTCCAGCGCGTCACGGACACCCAGCGTCTGCCCCGGCCAGTAACCCAGGTTGGCCACCTGTGCAGTGCGCTGGGCCGTGGTGATCAGGCCGGTGGCCTCCAGATCGGCGAGGAGCCGGTTGGCCAGCGTCGTCCCCTCCGGGCGGGTGCTGACGATGGTCACCTGCGCGCCGCGCTGCAGGAGGTGGTGCAGTACCGGCTCTGCCACCCGATCCATCTCATCTGCCTCGCCGGGATCGTACTCGAAGGCCACCAGGACGGAGGTGCCGGCTCCAACCGTGGCTTCGATCTGGTCGAAGACCTGTGACGCTTCGGCAGCCGGCCCGACGACGGCTTGCGGCGCGGGCTGATCGGGCAAGGAGATGCCGAACATCGGGAGGATGACAGCGGCCAGGAGCAGCAGGCCGATGAAGGCGTGCTGGAGCGACCAGCCGACCTGAGGGCGCGGGCGTTCGGCCTTTCGAGGCGGAGTTGTCGGGCGGGTGAGCAGTTCCTGCAACAGTTCGGCGCGGGCGATGCTGGCCGCGCTGGCAGCGACAGGAGCGCCCTTCGCGACCGCCCTGGGTATCCTCTCGGCCAGTGGGCTGGCCGGGAGCGTCCCGCGCAGCCCTTCGAGCAGCCCGGTGGCCTCTGCTGGCTCCTCGGTAGCAGGAGGGGCCTCAGGCGTCGGGCGAAGGGCCTGCATCCACTCGGGGATCTCTGCCGGAGCCAACGCCTCCCGTTCTGGACGGGCGGCAGGAGGTGGGGCAGGCAGGCCTTCCTCCTTTGGCCTCAGTTCGAGCAGCCAGGAGGGGATCTCCCCGGGCTCGATGGGTCCCAACGGCTCCTCTGTCGTGAAGACGGGCGGCGTGGGTTCTGGTCTCTCCCTGGCCTCCGCCTCCATCCTTGCCAGTCCTGCCTCCATCTCTGTCAGCCAGGGGGGGACCGTGACCTCTTTCGCGGGCGGGGGTGCGGATGGCACGGGCGGGGATGGGGTCTCTATCTGGCGCAGCCAGTCGGGGATGTCGGTCGGCGCGGCAGCGGGAGCCGCTGTCTCCGGGCCGCGCAACCAATCGGGCACCTCTCCCTCAAACACGAACGGGGAGGGCCCGGCAGGGGTTGTCGGCTCGCCGGTCTCCTGCAGTTCACGCAACCAGTCCGGCACGCCAGCCTCTTCGGCGGGGGCAGAGGGCTTCGGCGGTGCAGCGCGGACTTCGGCTTCGCCTGACGGGGGAGCCGGTTCGGCCGGCGCAGCCGGCCTGCCGGTCCCCTGAAGGTCGCGCAGCCAATCAGGGATTTCCACTTCCTCCAGCGGCGGGGTTGGGGGAACGGGAGCAGCGGGTGGTGGTGGCGCTCCCGCGCGCAACTCACGCAACCAGTCGGGGAGGTCGCTCTCTGCGGCTGGGGCGGGGGGAGGAGGCGGAGGCGGCTGTTCATCCGCGGGTGCCAGTAACCCACCAAGCCAGTCGGGGACTGAGGTGGGCTCGGCCTCTTCGGGCGAGGGGGTTGAAGGCGTGGTGGCCTTCTCTTCGCCCATCGTGGAGCGCAGGTCACTCAACCAATCGGGCTCGGCGGCAGGGGAAGGCCCCCCTTCCTCGAGGGGAATGGTGGGCAGGGAAAGGCTCCGCAGGGACGGCCTGGTTGGCGAGGTTTCACCCTCCTCATGCTCATCCGCTGGTGCGGCCGAGAGCGGCGTGAGGCGGGCGCCGCACCGATCACAGAAGACATTGGCGGTGATGTTCACCGCCCCGCACATCGGGCAACGTAGCCCTGTCTGTGGCAGAGTTGCGCCGCACTCCCGGCAGAAACGGCTCCCCTCGGGGTTGTCGGCTCCACACTTCGGGCAAGAGATCATCGCCAGCCTCGACTACACGTCGCTGTGGGGGCGGTCCATACCGATAAGGATGCGCACACCCATGACCAACGTCCCCAGTCCCACGCCGATCAGCAGCCCACGCATGCCGGGCAGGGCGAGCGTCTCCACCCACCAGGCGCGCAGGTGAGTCAACGGCACGGCCAGCGGTTCCGGCAGAGGGGCCGTGCCGACGAGCACTACCAGGGCGCTGGCGAGGAAGGGGAGCACCCACAGGTTCCGTCTTCCGCGCACCAGACGGAAGGCGGCCAGCGCCAGGGCGAAGGCCACCAGCGCAGCGGCCCCGGCCTGGAGGGGCAGGAGGACGAACCCGAACCACCAGTCACTCAGCCGACGGAGGAGGTCCAGGTTGACCAGCAAGCCAGCGCCGGTTACGAGCAGGGAGACGAGAGCCGCCAGCAGGAGCGCCAGGCTGTTCAGTCGTGCCCCAAACCCCTGTTTCCGGCCCGCCAGACGAAGGAAATGCACCTGGAGCACGTTGAGAAAGCCCAGCAGCAGAGCAAAGGCGGCCACGATCGCTGCCCAGCGCACCATCAACACCGTCAGTTCCTGATAGGGGGTCAGGTACCCGGTAAGGGTTAGCACGGCGGCGGCGATGGCGATGATCATGGGCAAGATCTGCTTGGTCAGGCGTTCCATCGGGCTCCCCTAGAAAAGACGAACCCCCAAGGCGGCCAGGATGAGGAGTGCTACCAGCAGGAAACGCAGCACGTCCTGTGTGCTCAGGCTGGCCAGGTATTCTGGTCGGGCCGTCAGTCTGGCGCCGGCGGCGTAGAGCTCTTCCCCGATGGCCAGCGTCGCATCGGTGGGGTAGAGCGCACCGAGAGCGCGCAGTTGATCGGTTGCAGCCTCCTGGGTCAGCCCTTTCTTTTCGCCCGCAGCGGCCAGCAACACTGCCTCTTCGGCGAACGCTCCGGCGAGCAGGTTGCCGGTGATCGGTTCGTGGCTCAGGCTGTCCGCTGCGCCCAGGGCATATACCACGGGCGAGGGGGCGACGAAGCGGACCGAGGTGGGCTGGTAGCGTTCGGGGATGCCGGCGCGCGCGCAGGCGCGACGCAGGACGTCCTGAGCCAGCGGGAGGAGGGTGGCATCGCCCACGGTAACGACGGGAGGGGTTCCGTAGAGCACCGCGGGTTTGGCGATGGCCTCGAGGGCCTGCAAACCGGCCAGAGAGGTGATCGTGCGCTCTCCGCCGATGCCCCCGGAGCCCAGAGCCACGTGAAGCGAAGCGCCCTGCTCGGCGGCAAGTCCCAGTTGTGTGGGCAGCGCGTCGAAGGCGGGGATCGGGCGGACATACGGACGGCGGCCACGGCGGGCGCGCGCGGCCAGGAACACCAACAACAGCACGGTGATGACCAGCATCAGGAGGGCTGCCAGCATGCGCCCGCTGAAGGCGGCGTTACCCGTCGGATTGATCATTCCCTGGCTCCTCCCGTGACGGTCTCTTCCAGCAATCGGTTGACCTGGGCGGGGTCATCCAGCCACCCGGCCATCTGGCGCAGGGGGCCCTGTCCCATCTGACCGGCCAGGAGCGGCTCGCCCAGCAGGAGCACCTGACTCGCCAGTGGGCCGAAGGCGCGGGCCAGTTCGAGGAGAGGGAGGAGCACCGGCATCAGTCCCGCTGCCTGCATCCGCTGTGCCCATATTTCGATAGGCGAAACGGCCTGACCCTCGTTCATCTTACGCATAGTATACAGACAAGTGGCAGTTTTGCCAAATGCCGGTAACTGCCTTCCCACGCCGACGGAAGTCGCCCGCTTGGGGCCTTCGGCCTGCGGTCAGTGCAGGCCGGCCGCAGGCGCCCAGAAAGGCCGATTTCCAATCGGCACACGGCGGCAGGCAGCCGGGTGGGTGATGACGTTTTGCCTATGCTGCATAGTATAGCAAACTGGGCCGAAGATGCAAAATGCTGTCTCTGTGACGGCCTCTCATTGAGCGTTGTTCACGGCACGGAGAGTCGAATGCGGGGAATCTGTCGGCAGATTGAGCAGATTCAGCGGATTCGCAGCGGCATGTATCCGCCCGATCCGCTGAATCTGCTGGCCCTATACCCCCTCATCGCTTTAGCGGGAGGTCACTCCCGCTCTACTCGATGCGGAAGGTCGCCTGGATCTGCCGAAGGAGCGGTGAAAGGCCCTCCCCTGCCGCCCGCAGCCGCAGCAGGTAGAGCCAGCGGTCATTCCCCTGCACCACCAGCGCCTCCGCCACACCCTGGGGCCAGCGCTCGCTGAAGCGGAAGCCCCGCGCGGTATTCCACTCCACTGGCTCCACTGCCAGCCGCTCGACTGCTGTGTTGGGTGGCAGGGTGGCTTCCAGGAACATGCTCGCCGTGTCCAGGTGCAGTGGCTTGGCCGGGCCGGGCGCCCACCACAGTTCCACGGTCTCTTCGTCGCGGCTCCATACCCGCCCGCCGGCAACTTCGTCGCCGCTCTGCTGCACCTCCCCGAAGGCCTGGGGGATGGCAAGGCTCACGCCGCTGCGCACCTTGCCGCTCAGGTCGCGCAACGGCAGTGACAAGGGTTGGAACGTCAGCACCCGCTCACCACGGATCGTCTCCCTGGTCTGGACGAAGACCGTGAGCCACCAGTCTCCTGGTTGGGGGAAAAGGGGCAGGTAGAGAAGGGTCGGAGCCGTGTAGGTGTCCCCCTCTCCCCGAAGCAGGTCGGAGGACCAGTATTGGTGATGGCGGGGGTCGCTCACCCGCACCCAGACGCGGGCCCCGGGGTCGCGCTGGGCTAGCCCTGGCAGGTCGGCGGCGATGGGCACGCCCTCCAGTGCCGAGACCGCTGCCGGGAAGTGCAAGGTCAGCGGGATGGGGGGGATGGGGGTGGGGGTCGGAGTGGGTCGGGGCGTCGCCGTGGGCGCAGGGGGGAGCGTGGGCGAAGGGGGTGCCGTCGCACATCCGGCGCAGACAAGAGCGGTCAGGGCAGCGCAGGCCAGGAGCCATGGGGAGAGACGGTGGGGAAAGCGGCGCACGCTCAAACCTCCTCTTGCGGCCGGGTCAACAGGCCGATCATCCGGCGCGGCACCCGTCCGACGATACGCGTACCCCGTGCGGTATGCGCTTCTCGCTCCACCGCGCCATGCTCATGGATCATCTGCACCAAGTCGCCCCGCTCGAAGGGGAGCAGCACGTCCACCGGCACCATCTCTTGCTCCAGCACCTCCTCGATGCGGCCCAGCAACAGGGGGATACCGTACCCTTCCAGCGCCGAGATGGCCACGCTGTTGGGGAAGTCGGTCAGCATGGCGGTAACCGCCTGGGGGTCAGGCAGGCGATCCACCTTGTTGAGCGCCGTCACCACCGGGCGGTCCGTCGCGCCGATCTCTGTCAGCGTCTCCATTACCGCGCGGGCCTGGCTCCGTGCGTGTGGGTGGGTGATGTCCACGACGTGGAGCAGGAGGTCGGCCTCAGATACCTCCTCCAGCGTGGCGCGGAAGGCGGCCACGAGTTGGGTGGGGAGTTTCTGGATGAAGCCGACGGTGTCGGTGAAGAGCGCAGCCCGTCCGCCGGGCAGGCGCACGCGGCGGGTGGTGGGGTCGAGTGTGGCGAAGAGTTTGTCCTCCACCAGGACACCGGCGTCGGAGAGGGTATTGAGCAGGGTGGACTTGCCGGCGTTGGTATAGCCGACGATGGCGACGACGGGGATGCCCTCACGGCGGCGCCGGGCGCGGTACTGGCTGCGGTGGGCGCGCACCTTCTCCAGTTCCGCTTCCAGGTGGGCGATGCGGCGGCGGATGACCCTGCGATCGGTTTCCAGTTGGGTTTCACCGGGACCGCGCAGACCCACGCCGCCGGTTGCCCCGCCGGCCCGCCCGCCCGCCTGACGAGCCAGGTGGGTCCAGGCGCGGGTCAGGCGGGGCAGACGGTAGCGGTACTGCGCCAGTTCCACCTGGAGCGCCCCCTCGCGGGTTTGGGCGTGCTGGGCGAAGATGTCCAGGATGAGCGCGGTACGGTCGAGCAGTTTGACCCCGTCGCCCAGCGCTTTCTCTATCTCGCGCTGGTGGCGTGGCGACAGTTCGTCGTCGAAGATGACCACGTCAGCGGCGGTCTCAGCGACCCGCTCGACCAGTTCCTCGACTTTGCCGGCGCCGATGAAGGTGGCCGGGTGAGGCCGATCCAGCCGCTGTTCGATCTGTCCGACCACCTCGATGCCGGCGGTGCTGGCCAGTTGGGCCAGTTCCTCCAGCGAGGCCGCCAACGACCAGTCGCCGTCTGGCGAGGCGCTGGCTTCTTTCAGTTCCACTCCCACCAGGACAGCCCGTTCCTGGGGGAGTGCAGTGGGTGCTGCAGGTCTACCGATCGTTCACCTCCGTGGAGGTTTAGCCCCATCTCCCGCCCCGGTTCGATCTGCGGGGCCCTCCTCCTCTGCTTCCGCCTCTCCTCTCGCCGCCCTCGGTGCGCGGTCGGGCCTCGTTGACCCGCAACTCGCGTCCCTTCAGAGGCTTTCCGTTCAGGCCGGCGATCGCCGCCTGCGCCTCGGTGTTCGACGGCATCTCCACGAAGCCGAAGCCTCGCGATTCGCCGCTGAACTTGTCCTTGATGATGGAGACGGAAGCGACCTGCCCATAGGCGGCAAAGGCCTCGCGCAGGTCCGCCTCGGTCACGTTGAACGACAGATTGCCTACGTAGATGTTCACCTATTTCTCCTTGTACTGCTCTGGAAATTGCTCGACTGGCCACGACTGCGCCAGCCAGTCTGCGGCAGCAGACGGCAGCCCGGTCAGCGGCCCACGGCGGATTGTCGGTCCGGGCAGGGAAGTCAGGAACACCTGCCCGTAAGATTTGCTCACCAGCCGCCGGTCGAAGACGGCGACCACTCCGCGGTCGCTGCGGCTGCGGATGAGCCGCCCGAACCCCTGGAGGAAGAGCAACACGGCCTCGGGCACAGTGTACTCGTTGAACGCGTCGTCGAAGGTTTCCGAGCGGGCAGCGACGATAGGGTCGCTGGGAACGCTGAAAGGTAGTTTGGTGATGACCAGGCAACTCAACGCCTGGCCTGGCACGTCCACGCCTTCCCAGAAACTGCGCGTGCCCAGAAGCACCGCCTGCTCGGTAGTGCGGAAGTTCTCCAGCAACTGGTTGCGCGAGAGGCCATGCCCCTGGGCGTAGACGGTGATGCCGGCCTGGGCCAACGGCGCAGTGATCGCGCGAGCCGTGGTGCGGAGCTGGTTGTAGGAAGTGAATAGCGCCAGGGCTCGGCCGCGCGTGGCGCGAAACAGCGCCACCAGGCCCTGCTCCACCATCCGTTGGTAGCCTTGCTCATTCGGTTCGGGAATGTCGTCCACGATGTAGAGCAGGGTGGAATTGCGGAAATCGAACGGCGAATCCACTGCCACTTCTTCGGCGTCCCAGGCGTGCAACCTCTGGCGCAGGTAGTCGAAAGTGCCGGCAGTGCGCAGGGTGGCTGAAGTGAGGATGACGGATTCTTTCTTGTGGAAAAGGTGCGCTTCGACCAGCGGCCCGACGTGCAACGGCGCCGCGTGCAGGGATAGGGGGGTCGTCCCCGGCCCCCGCTCCAGCCAGTAGATGGTGGCGGCATGCGGCTGGGTGACGAAGGTGTTGAGGTGATCGTGGACCTCGGCCAGTCGGCGGGCCAGGCCCAGGAGTTGAGCCTCCAGGTCGTCGGCTTTCTTCAGGCCCAGGGAGGCCAGGTCGGAGAGGCCACCGGCCAGCCGCTCCAGGCTGTCGGCGACGGCGGCCAGCGGGTCGGCCGCGTCGTCCCAGGCTATCTCCACGCTGTCCCAGGCAGGTTGAGCCCGCTGGGCCCCGGTCACACGCAGCACGCTGGCATACTGGCTCTGCTGGCTCTCCTGCTCCTCGGCAGTGAACTGTTCCAGGCGCTCGAAGAAGTTGTCGAGGGCGCGGGCGGCGCGCTCGGCGGCGTGCGCTGTCTGGCGGGCGAACTCCGTCACCTTGCCCAGCACCGCGTCGTCGAGACGCGCTGCCCGACAGCGGGCCACCACTTCGCCCAGCAGGCCGGTGAAGGGGGCGGCGCCGTGGACTGGAACCCGTCCCTCCTGTCGCCCGGCCTCATCCAGCAGACGGTGAAGCGATGTGCGGTCCGTGCTGAAGGAGAGGCCACTGGTAGTGGCCGCTTCCAGATGATGGGCCTCATCCACGATCAGGTAGCGATAGTCCGGCAGGGCGCGGTTCTGCACGGCCACGTCGGCCAGCAGCAGGGCGTGGTTGACGATGATCAGGTGGGCCGCCTCCGCCGCCTGTCGGGCGCGGTAGAAGAAGCAGGAGCCACGGTGAAAATGAGCGCAGCGCTCCGGGTCGCAGCCGTCGAAGTCCGCCGACAGGTCCCGCCAGACCGCCTGCTCGGCAGCGGTCGGCAGGAAGAGCCGGTCGCCGTCGCCGTCTATGGTGTGGGGCAGCCAGACCAGAACGCGGGCCAGGACGTCCATCACCTGCGCCGAGGATGGCCCGGTGCGCCGCAGGGTGTCCAGACGGGCCGGGCAGAGGTAGTGGGAGCGCCCCTTGAGCACCGCTGCCGAGAAGTCCAACCCCAGCGTGCGCGCCAGGTCGGGCAGGTCCTTGTGGTACAACTGCTCCTGCAGGTTGATGGTGTTGGTGGAGATGACCACCCGTTCGGAATTCTGGATCGCCCAGTGGACGGCGGGGATCAGGTAGGCCAGTGACTTACCGACGCCGGTGGGAGCCTCGACGAGCAGGTGGCGTCCCTCGTTGAGCGCGCGGGCCACCTGGCGTAGCATCTCCACCTGCTGGGGGCGGTGCTCATAGCCAGGGAAGCGACGGGCGAAGGGACCTCCTTTTTCGAGATAAGCCGCCAGCGCTTCCGGGTCTACTGGCCGATGCTCTTCCTCCGGCTCCAGCGGTATGGAGAGGGTGGGGGGAACCAACACCGGCGCACCCTCCTCGCGTCCGTACTTGGCGGCCAGCTGCGCGCCGATGGTACCGGAGAAGCCCCCCTGGGAGAGCCGACGCAGCGCCTGACGGAAGAAACTTGCCGCCGGCCAGTTCACCCGCTCGCCCAGGCGCACCAGTTCCTCCAGAAGCGAGGCGGGAAGGGCCTGGGCCCGCTCGAACAGGGCCAGGAAGAGCCGATGGGTGGTGTGCGCATCATCGAGGGCGCGGTGCGCTCCGGTCGGAGAGAGATTGAACAACGCGGCCAGTTCACCCAGGCTGTAGCGACGGGCATCAGGGGCCAAAACAGTCGCCAGGCTGAAGGTGTCCAGGACCCCGTTGGAGCCCAGAGAGGAACTGTGTTGCAGGAACCCCAGGTCGAAGCGGACGTTGTGGCCGACCAGTACACAATCGCCGATAAAGCGCACCAGGCGCGGCAGCACTTCTGGCAATCGTGGGGCGCCTGCCACGTCGTCATCGGTGATACCGGTCAGGGCAACGATGTCAGGGGGGAGGCGACGTCCGGGGTTGACCAGCGTGCCGAACTCGCCCAGCACCTGCTCGTCGCGGAACTTCACCGCGCCGATCTCGATGATGGCGTCCCGCTCGCTGTCCAGACCGGTCGTCTCCAGGTCTAGGGCAACGTAGACCGGCAAGTTATCGCTCCTTTCGAGGGAATCTCAACCTGCGCTCCGTCTCCTGCGCGTCTCCGTGTTGCGCCGCTGACTGAGGGGAGGCTGGGGGGGCCGGCGGGCAGTGGGGCAGGCTTGCAGAGGGAGATTATACCCCGGAAAGCCAAAAGAGGCCAGAGGCTACTGTGGGCCGATGCCCTTGTGGCTGAGGGGTTCAGCCTTCGCCGTTGAGCCACGCTTGCAGCCGTTGCCAGAGTGAGGGGGAGGTTGGCGATGCTGGTGGGGCGGCGGGGGTGGGTGTGGCGGCGGAGGGGGTTAACGGCACAGAGAGGACGACCTCGCCAGGCCGTGCCCAGCCCAGATGGACGCGGGCCCACTTTTCGGCGGACTCGGTCAGCGAGGTGCCGCTTTGTTGGTCCAGCAGCGAGGCGTGATGCTCCTCGGCGCTGGCAAGGAGGGGCTGCAGCGCTGCCTCGGTGGCGCGGATCTTTTCCAGGCGGACCTCCAGTTGCCAGATGCCATGGACCAGGCTGGCGATGATGGCCAGTCCAACCACAGCGATCACGGCCATTGCCCAGACCTCGCGGCTGATCTGTACGGGCTTCATCCTCTCACTCCTCCTGTATTATATGATACTGATAATCGCTGTTTCGTCAAGAGAGAGTGCCTCTGAGGTGTGTCCCAATTTTGTCGGGCTGGCCGCTTTGTAGGACAACTGCTCGCAGTTGTCCTACAAACCTGGCCAGGCCTTTCTCCGGTGGGCGGGGCATCGAGATGCCGCCCCTACGGCGTCGGCGGGCGGGACGTCCCGATGCGTTGGCGGGGCGGCATAAGGGTGCCGCCCTGCGGTATACCCCGTAGCCGACGCATCCCTATGCGTCGGCGGGCGGCACGGGGGTGCCGCCCCTACGGTGTCGACGGGTCCTGGAGAGGGGCGGGGGGCGGCCCCTGGCAATGGTGTTGGCAGCGATGGGGGCCGCCCCCTCCTCTCGTGACGGGGAAGCCGGTTGCGGGCGGGCAGGTCACGCAGGCAGCGATGAGGCAGCGATGTCGCGCGGACGCTCCCTACCCGCAGGCCAGCAACTCTCCCCGTCCCTGCAGACTGCGCCCGATGACAGGTCAGCCGTTGGCGCATCCTCCCTGCATCGGGTCGCCTGACAGGCGGTGGCATGTGTGCGTTGTGGCTGTCATTATGCCTCCTTGAGTTTGGTTCAGCCTCCCACTTGAGCGCTGGCGGTTTCGAAGGCCGTCTTCTCGCAACGCCCGGGCGGAGGGCTGCTGCTATTTGAAACGCAGTATACGGGATGCCTATACACCAAACTATACTCAGAGAGGGTGGGGCGATTGCCTATGATTTCATAGGCATAATGGGATGGGCGAGGTCAGGCCGCGGTTTTGCCTGTCCTCGGATAGGCTCTAAGTTACAAACAATTGTAGACTGAGGCGGGTGGTACATTTCCTAAAACAATATACAATCACCACGGGCAGGTCCCCTGTAGCACAGGCAATTAGCCTGTCCTGCTCGAAGAGGGCTCTCGGCGGGTCTGTGACCTGCTGAACGTCGGCCACAGACCGGCATTGAGCAATGGCGGCAGTAACAATATGCAGTCATGCCTGACTGGCAGGTTTTCGAACTGCAGGCGCGCGTTTCAACGTTCCTACATCGTGAGGGTGCTATGCCGATACCGCTTTCGCTGGCTCCCTACCTGCGGGGTGGGGGTATCGTCCTGCTGAGCGCCTCCATCGTCTCCCTGGTGATCAGTATCCTCTGTTTTCATCGCGCTCGTGTTGACACGTATTATTTCCTGCGCGAGAATGCCCGGCGCGCTGGCCTGCGCTGGCTCAGCGTCAGCCTGCCGCTGGTGGTCCTGGGGTTGGTGGCGCTCTTCCTGCCAGTGGGCCCGTCGGCAACCCCGCCGCTCACCGCCGCGCCATCCCCCACGCTCTCGCCGACCGCTCTGGTTAGCCCTTCGGCTGTGCCCACCCGCGCGCCCACAGCCACCCCGCGCCCCTCGGCCACCCCGCCCCCCCGCCCGACGGCCACCCCTTCGCCCAGCCCGACGCCCACGCCATTCTACCCCCTGCCTGAAGGAGCCTCTGTCCGACTGCCAGGTGCTACTCCCGCCGGGCCTGAGGCGCAGATCGTCCTGCGCACCTTCGCCCTGGGTGAGGCGGCAGGCCAACCGGTCTCGCCTGGCACGACCTTCCCGGCGGGGGACTACCGCGTCTATCTCTTCTTCGACTATAGCGGGATGGAACCCGGCATTACCTGGACCTACGGCTGGTATCGGGAGGGGGAGTATATGGACGGCAACACCTGCCCGTGGGGGACGACACGGGCGGACTGTCCGCACGTTGGCCGGCGGGCAGGCAGCACGTATCTCTTCTACCGTCGGCCTGAGGGGTATGATCCAGGGGTCTACGCGGTGCGCATCTGGATCGAGGACCGGTTGCAGGGGACGCTGGAGTTCAGCGTCACCGAATAGGTGCCAGAGGTGCCAGGCACCTCAGAGGTGCCTGGCGACCTCCCTCCTCACAGACACGCCAACAGCACCAGGACGGAGACCGCTGGCACGGTCAGGTTGTCGGTGCCCCAGGGGGAGAGCGCCTCGGCGACGGCAGCGGCTGCCGCCGTGGCCCAGGCTACCGGCAGGGCGGACCAGCCGGCAAACGGGCTGGCGGGGAGGAGGGCCAGCGGGAGCACGGTAGCAGCCCAGGCGACGACGAAGAAGGCCAGCGAGCCCTCCAGCGAGCGGGCGCTGCCCAGGAGACGGTAGGTGTGCCGGCCCCAACGGCGGCCCACCACCGCGGCCAACGCGTCCCCCCAGGTCATCGGCATCAACGCTGCCACCAGCAGCGGCCGCTGCGCCCACAGCAGCCAGGTGAGGATGGAGAAGGAGATGGGGAAGTAGATCGTGCCCAGTTTCCCGCGCTCGCTCAACTCCATCCCCTTGAAGGTCCCTTTCCAGTAGGAGAAGGTGTTGATGAAGATGAATGAGATGGGAGGGATGAGGGCCATCCAGCGATTGGTGAACAGGAGGAGGATGTAGGCGGTCATGCCAGCAGCGATGTGGACGACCTTGCGGGTGAAGTCCACCGGGTAACCCTGCCGGCGGCGCAGCCACTCCGCCACGCCGAGCGCGGCGAAGAGGTAGAGATAGGAGAGGAGGAGGACGGGGAAATCTCTGGTCATCTACTCGCCTCTCAATAAGACTTGGCCTGCCCTCGCCGCGTCACAGACCTGGCAGGGACTCTTGACTCACTACCCCTTCACGCACAGGCTCTCAAGAGGGCCACGGGGTAGACGTAGTCGTCAGGAGGGGCAGTCCCCCATCCTCCGATAATCCGCGCATCCACCTTGACAAAGCGAACCATCGGCGGAGTGCTGTTTTCGCGCACGAAGTATCCGAGGTCTGTGCCTGACGCATCCTGGCGGGCGTAGTATAGCCATAGATTGCCGCTCCCTGCCGGGCTGCGCAGCAGCAGGCGGTCATCATCCCTGGCCCGCAACCAGGTGCGGTCCGCAGGGGGAATCTCAAGGATGTGGTAATTCCCCTTGCAGAGGGTGACAGCCCCCCCTTCAGGCAGGGCGTCTACCTCGAAGGTGCGCCCTTCGAGCATGACCCGAGAGACCAGCACCGGCTCGTCGCGGATATCAAAGTCCGCCACGTAAGCGGGAGGGGCGCTGCTGCCGATGGCGCGGCCAGGCACGACCATCGTCGTGTACAACCCTCCCTGGTCTTCAGGTTCGGTCAGGGACTCGATGAGTTGGCCGATCCATCCCTTTAATCGTTCGCACTCCCCCGCCTCAGTATTGGCAGCCTTCTGGGTCCAGAAATCACGCGCGTTCCCGAACCGTCTGCCGGCGTCCTCATACCGATCGAGGGCCTCCGTTTTCTCGCCGAGCAAATGATGAATGAGGGCCAGGTTATATTGAGCGACGGCCTCGTTGTGTTGCTGCGCCTGGCTGTGTTGGCGTTGGAGGATATCGGCGGCTGCTTTCGCACAGTCGAGCGCTGGCCCCAATCTGCCCATCTCACGGTAGATGTCGCACAGGCAGATGAAAGCCGCAGCGTGTTCGAGACGGCCTGTCGTCTCGCGCCGGAAGCCGCCCAGCAGTTCTTGAGCGATGCGCTCGGCTTCGCGCAGGTTCCCCTTCTGACGGGCTGTCCTCACGCGCCCCAGCAGCCGACGGGCGGAGCCAGGCATGTTGTCATCCCGGAACAGGTTGGATGGCATCAGATCTTCCGTCAGGTAGATCATCTCGCCTCCTTCGCCGGCTCGCCTTCCGAGGCCTTCTCGCCTGGGAGCATCTTCTCCTGCCCCAGCGCGTCCTGGAGCCGTTTGAGGGTCTGTATCGCTTCCGGCGGCATGTAGGCCCGCAGGTATGGGTCGAAGGACATCCAGCGCAGCGCCTGGACGAAGCGGGTGGCCAGCAGGTAGGTGCGGAGCTCGCCCTCCGTATTCACCACCGACTGGAGGGCCTCAGTCAGCGTGATCAACATCTCCGCCTGGGCCTGGGCCTGGGCCGTCTCCAGGCGCATGATCTCCGCCTCCCCTTCCAGCCGTGTCGTCAACGCCTGCGCCTCCCAGTCCGCCTGCCAGGCCTCGATCCACTGGCGGGGCACCCGATCGTCCTCCCCGGCGTGGCCCGGCTCTTTTGCCTTCTCGCCCCGTCTGACCCAGATTTCTCCCAGATCCACGCTGATGATCTTGGCCCCGACCCGTTCGGCCTTCTGCCGCAACTCCTCCTCCAGCCGTCGGCGGATGATCTCCCGTGGCGGATCAGCGCCCTGGCGGGCGGGGGCGAGCAGCCAGTCCAGCATGTACTCGGCCAGGATGTCGCGCAGTGTCCCCTCGGTGAAGCCGATCACCACTCGTCCCGCCCAGTCCATCGGCCATTTGTCCCAACCCGGGTCGCGCACCCAACGGCTGGTGGCGGCGCGCAGGACCGCCTCCGCTGTGTACGGGTAGGGCTCTTCATCTGTGGGCTGTTTGTTCTGCACACGTCCGTGTTCGTCCGTGAAGCGGTCATCAATCTTGAAACTGATGTCCGCCTCGCAGACGACGGGGATGCCCTCCCGTGTCATCGCGCTGACCTCGTAGACCCAGCGTTGGGGTTTCAGGTCCACGATCTCCCAGACCTTCTCAAACGGCTCCAGTGTGGGGAAGCCCCGTCCCAGCACGCGATGGAGCCGACCGCATCGTTCGGTGACGACGGCGCTATCGTTATAGATGACCAGCGCACCGGGCCCGCCGACTTTATGCAGGACGCTGTCTTTCCCTACGGCAATCTTGCCCTCTTTGATGAGCAGGAATGGGCCAAACTCACAGGAGCCGAACAGCAGGCGGCTCAGGAAGCCAAAAGCATCGTCTCTGTTCTTGATCTTGTAGAGTTCACAAAGGAAACGGGAGATGAATGAGGGGACCGCAACCAGCGCTATAAGGACGGGTAACATAACCCATATGGTGCGCAGGGCATGCGGGAAGGGGTCCAGCGGCACACGGTTGGTCACCCACAGGCCGAGGATGACGGTCACTGCCACTGGTGGAAACAGCACCAGGAGCAGCCGCGTGAAGTGTCGGATAAGCCTCCTCAGAAGCGAAGCCATTTTGGCCCTCTTCCCTACTTTTGTTCCTCGCGCAGGCGGCGGAAATCCTGCGCCGTCTCGCGCGGCAGGTAGCGCCGCAGTCCCGGCTGCAGGGCGATCTCCTCCAGGATGCGCAGGAACTCGGGGACGATCTTCTCTGGCGTGAGCACCGCGCCCGGTGTATCTATATCCGCCAGCCGTGCGCCCAGCCTCAGGATCAGATCGGCCTGCGCCTGCGCGCGGGCATGCTCGATGCGACGCAGCCGCTCGGTCTGCGCCTTCGCCTGCTTCAGCAGCGTCCGTCGGACCCACTCTGCCCGCCAGGTGCGGATGCGCTGTTCCAGCACCTCTTCATTCGCCGGTTTCAGGTCACTGATGCCGCCCGCGCCGGGGACGCGCTGAATGCCCAGCGGCAGCAACTCTCGATCGAGCCCCTCCAGAAACTCCCGGGCGATACGGCGACGGGGAGGTTCTGGCTGTCGTTGATGCGGGTCGTACAGGTCATCGAAACGGTAACGGGAGAGGACATCTTGCATCACCCGCGTGCCGAGGAGCGTCGGTAAGTCATCCCATGCCACTTGTCCCAACTCTTTCTCTGTTGCTACTCGCGGGTGCTCGATCTTCTGACTCAGTACGGCCTTGCGGGCATCCCGGGGGCGATAAGGCAGGGGCTCACCCAGCCGTGGCTCCTGGCCGCCGCGGTGGATCTGGAAGGGGGCGAAGAACAGTACCTTGACCTGGATGCCGTCCTGGGTCAGCCCGTTGACGATCGCGGTGCGCAGTTGGGGCCGCAGGTCGAGCGTGCGCAGAGGGCGGTCGCCGAAGCCGGTGAAGATGACCCCCGGCCCCTGCACTCCCTTGAACTTGATCCCATCGGAGATAGCGATAGCGTGATCGCAATCGCAGATGATGAAGCCTGGCCCAAAGTTGAACTGGCTGAAAGGGTTACCCGGGATGCGCTCGTCTAATTTGTCTTCCTCGTGAGGTTCATCGGTGAGGACATAACAGGGGTAGTTGGCGATAAAATCATCCAGGCTCTCGAAGGTGGCTTTGGATGGGAAAACGGTCAGCAGGTAGTCCAACAAAAACCTGAAGACCTTCCACCTTTCTCCGCCCGGCTTGCACACCGGCAGCAAGAAACCGGAGACGTAGCAGAGCTCTCCCAGGAGGCACAGCGCACCCAGAACGAGGGCGAGGAGCACGGAGCCGGATTCCGTCTTCCTGACCACCGTCACGATAGCCCAGATGATCCAACTCAGGCCAGCCACCCAGGTGACGACCCGGCCGGCCCG
>DAOTYX010000131.1:0-1976 GCA_034434635.1 Anaerolineae bacterium
TTAAAGACCCTGGAAGGAGGCGCGGATAGGTCGGTAACATTATCATCTGAAAGAACTATCGCCGCTGGGTAACATTATCATTTGACTTGACACGGTAACGCGCGCGGCAAAACGTCCTACACCCGCACGGCGTAGGTTTCCTCAATCGCCCGTATGACGGCTACGATGAAGCGATTGACAGGGGTAGGAACACCGAGCCTTTCCCCTTCACGGACGATGGCGCCGTTGATCACGCTGATCTCGGTGGGGAAGCCGCGCAGCACGTCTTGCAGCATGGAGGAGCGGTTGCCGGCCGTGGCCTGCGCGACCTGGCGCACGCGGCCCAGCGGGTCATCATAGGGCAGGGAGATGCCCTTAACCTGGCACACAGCCACCGCTTCGGCCACCGCCTGGGCCATCAGTTCGCCAGCCGCCGGGCTCTCGACCAGCCGGCCGTTGGGCACGCGCAGGATCGCCGTCAGGGCGTTGATGCCGACGTTGATGACCAGTTTGCCCCACACCAGGCTGTCCAGATCGGTGGACAGGTGCACCTCGAAGCCGGCCTGCTCCAGGATCGCGGCTACGGCCGCCAGTTTTGTGTCAATGTCCGGCCGGGTGGCGATGTGGGTGGGACCCTGCCCGGCGTGACGCACCCGCCCCGGCCCCAAGAGCGTCGCTCCGTGGGCGGTCACGCCGGCGACGACCCGTTCCGCCCCCAGCACCTCGGCCATCACCTCGGCGTTGCCGACGCCGTTCTGCAACGTCAGCGCCAATCCGTCTGCCGCCAGGAACTGGCGGGCCCACTCGCTGGCCTGGCGCGTGGCGTGCGCCTTGACGAAGATGATGACCAGATCCGCCTCGGGCACGGCGGAGGGGTCGCCAGTGGCGGTCACGTGGACGCGGCTTTCCTGCCCGTCCAACTCGATGATGGACAGGCCATCCCGCTGGATCGCCGCAACATGCTCTGCCCACGGGTCCAGCAGCGTCACCGTGGCCACCTGTGCCAGTCTGCCGCCGAACAGGCTGCCCATAGCCCCAGCGCCGACGATGGCGATGCGCATCGCTAACCTCCTGCGAGATCTCGAACGGCCGCCCCAGCCCGGTTCCTTGAGCAGCACGGGGGACACGGGTTGCGCCCTGCGCCGCTTCTAGCCCAGTTCCTTGAGCAGCGCCTCGACCGCCTCTTCGCTCATGGGATAGCCATGTTCAGGGCCGGGGAAGGTGCCCGCGATCACCTCATCGCGGTAGGTGGTGAGCGCCTGCAGGATGAGGGGGAAGATGTTGGTGTACTGCTTGACGAACTTGGGCACAAAGCGGTCGAACAGGCCGATCATGTCGTGCATGACCAGGACCTGGCCGTTGCAGTGGGGGCCGGCGCCGATGCCGATGGTGGGGATGGAGACCCGCTGGGTGATCAGTTGGGCCACCGGGCTGGGGATCGCCTCCAGGATCAGGGCGAAAGCGCCCGCCTGTTCCAGCGCCTGGGCGGACTCGATCAGCGCGCGGGCGGCGGCGACGTCTTTCCCCTGCACCCGGAACCCGCCCAGTTTGGAGATCGTCTGCGGCGTCAGGCCGATGTGGCCCATCACCGGGATGCCGGCGTCCACGATCGCCTTCACGGTCGGCGCGACCTCGACCCCGCCCTCCAGTTTGACCACGTCCATGCCCCCCTCTTTGAGGAACCGTCCGGCGTTGTGGATGGCCTCTTTGACGTCCACCTGGTAGGACATGAAGGGCATGTCGCCGACGAGCAGGGGAGTTTTGGCCCCGCGGGCGACGGCCTTGCAGTGGTGAAGCATCTCGTCCATCGTCACCGAGACCGTGTTCTCGTGTCCCAGGACGACCATGGCCAGCGAGTCGCCGACCAGCAGGATGTCAATGCCGGCCTGGTCCACCAGCAGTCCGGTCGGGTAGTCATAGGCGGTGAGCATGGTGATCGGCTCGCCCTTTTCCCGCTTCTCTTTCAGCGTCAGGATGGTGACCTTCTTGCGGCTCAT
>DAOTYX010000132.1:0-1790 GCA_034434635.1 Anaerolineae bacterium
ACGGGTTGTCTGAAGAGTCGGCTCGGATAACCGTAGGGCGGCATCCCCCTGCCGTCCGCCGACGCATGGGATGCGTCGGCTACGGGTTGTCTGAACCTCTTGGCCATCCTCTTAAACATACAGGATCAGTGTCCGCGGCGGTGGATACGCACCAGGCGCATCTTCTCGGCCAGCGCCTCGCTGGCGAAGCCCTGGCGGGGACGCTTGCGGCGGCGCACACCGCGCAGCCGGCCGGTGATTTCCTGGCTCTTCGGTACGATCGGGCTTTCTCCCATTTGTCAGTCTCCCAGCGGTTACTGCTTCACTCTGCCCCTGTTCCCCGCTCGCCGCGCAACGCCGTCAGCAGCCACTCGCCGACCAGGTATCCATCCCCTGCCCCCAGCGTCAGCACCACTGCGTTGGCGCGCACCTCTGTCGCCAGGAGCACCACCGCTTCCTCGAGCGACTGGACCAGCCGGGCGTCGGGGTGGTGTATCTGCGCTACGACGTCGGCGCTGCTTACTTCCCCCCGGTCCGTCTCTCGAGCGGCGTAGATGGGCAGCACCAGGACGTGGTCCGCCTGGTCGAAGGCGCTGGCGAAGTCGGCCAGGAGGGCGCGGGTGCGGCTGTAGGTGTGCGGCTGCCAGACGGCCCACAGAGGGCGGCGGGGAAAGCGCTCACGCGCCGCTGCCAGTGTGGCGCGGATCTCGGTGGGGTGGTGGGCATAATCGTCCACCACGGTCACCCCATCCGCTTCCCCCTTGATCTCGAAGCGACGGCCCACTCCCCGGAAGGCAGCGAGCGCTGAGCGGGCGGTGGGGAAGGGCACTCCCAGGTGATCGGTCACTGCCAGCGCAGCGGTAGCGTTGGCGACGTTGTGCCGTCCAGGCACGCGCAGCCGCACCAACCCCAGCAGGCGACCCTGCCGCAAGGCGAGGAAGTCCGAGCCGCCAGCGAAGTTTGGACGCACCTCCTCCGCCCACCAGTAGGTGGCCCCGGCCAGGCTCTCCGCAGTCCACATCCGGGTGCGGGCGGCCCGTTTTCCCCGCAGGCCGTAGAAGGCCACCGGCAGCCCCTGCGCCATCCGCGCCTGGCCCAACTCCCGCGCGACCGGGTGATCCCAGCAGGCCACCAGCAATCCGTCCGGTGGCAGGAGGGCAGCGAACTGCTCGAACGCGGCCCGGAACTCCTCGAAGGTGGGGTAGCAGTCGGGATGGTCATGCTCGACGTTGGTCACCACCACCACGTGGGGACGCAGAGCCAGGAAGGTGCGGTCATACTCGTCCGCCTCGATGATGAAATGGGGTCCGGTGCCGGCGCGGGCGTTCGTTCCCAACCCGCTGACCACCCCGCCGACGATGAAGGTGGGGTCGAGGCCGGCCTCCCAGAGCAGCGAGGCGATCATCGCCGTGGTCGTCGTCTTCCCGTGCGTGCCGGCGACGGCGACCACGGTGTACCCTTCCATCATCTCCTCCAGGAAACGGGCGCGCGACCAGACCGGGATGCCGGCGGCGCGCGCGGCCTGCACCTCCACGTTCTCCTCCGGCACCGCCGAGGAGACCACGACCAGGTCCGCGCCGGTGACGTGCTCCGGGTGGTGGCCGATGAAGACGCGCGCGCCGTCCCGCGCCAGCGCCTCGGCGACCGGCGTGCGGAGCAGGTCGGAGCCGGAGACCCTTGCTCCGCGCTCCAGCAGCACCCGGGCGATGGCGGAAAGCCCCGCCCCGCCGATGCCGACGAAATGCACGCGTCTTCCCTGAAGTTTCATCATGGGTCAGACAAAGACGATGATGACGAACACAAAGGCCAGG
>DAOTYX010000133.1:0-2896 GCA_034434635.1 Anaerolineae bacterium
GCCGCCTGGCCGTCAATCAGGAACTTGAAGCCAGCCATGCGCATAAACTCGTCCTCGTAACGCTCGACCTCGTTGAGCGCCCGCTCCAGATCGGAGGGCCATTCCAGCGTGTAATAGATGGCGCCGCGCAGGAATAGCGCACCTTGTCGGCCGGTATCCAGGTAGGTGCGGATGGTGTCTACCCCGCGCACATTGTTATCGTGGAAAGTGGTCAGGCCGCAGGCGGCAAAGAAAGCCTGGGTCGAGACGATGTTATCCCAGACCATCTCCTGGGTGTAGAGCGGGATGTGACGCCGCAAGAGGTCCATCGCGCGGTGGTTGTAGAAAATGCCGTCCGGCTCGCCGTTCGCGTCACGCCCGATGATGCCGCCTTCGGGGTTGGGGGTAGCCGCGGTGATACCGGCAATTTCGAGCGCGCGACTGTTGGCCGAGCCGTAGTGCCCGCCCTGTTGCATGATCCAGACCGGGTGGTTGGGCGAAGCGGGGTCCAGATCGTGGCGGGTCGGCATCCGTCCTTCCTGGAAGGAGAGATAGTAGCCTTTGATCCATTCCCCCTCGGGCGTCTGGGCAGCCACCTCGGTCAGTTTGGCCCGCAGATCATCCATCGTCCTGACCTCCGGCGGCACGAACGGCGTATAGTAGGTGTTCATCAGGCCGAAGACCTGAAAATGGTTGTGTGGGTCAATCAGGCCGGGCGTGACCGCCCTGCCTGCCAGGTCAACCACCCGCGTGGCCTCGCCGATCAGCCCTGCCACGACATCGTTTGTCCCCACAGCCTGGATCAGACCACCCTTGACGGCGACGGCCTGGGCAATGGTGTCGGCCCCGTCCACGGTGATGATCTTGCCGTTCACGAGCGCCAGGTCGGCAGCCTGTTCCGGCAGCGCGGTGGGGACGATTGGGGCGAGGGTGGGCGCAACGGTGGCGGGGATCGTGGCCCTTCCCTGGCTTTGTCCGCACCCCAACGCCGCGCCGGCCAACGCAGCCCCTGCCGTGATGAGAAACTCGCGGCGGGTGAATCGCCTGGCATGTAGTGTCTTCATGTTCTCCTTCTCCTACGGCACATAGTAGGTGACGGTGAGCGCCGGGCCGCCTTCGGGGAAGACCAGCTCATCGGCGTGGCTGTCGTTATCGGTGATGGCCTCGAATTGCAGGCGAATCTGGAAGCGCGGGGCGCGCGCATTCACCAACAATTGCAAATCGTGGGCCGGATTGAGCACGGTGGGTGGGCCACTGAGCGTGATCCTGCCGTGGGGCCAGCCGGCCACATAGTCGCCTACGTCCAGTTCGCCATATTGGACGTAATAGACACCCAACGCCCCCAGTCTCTCAAAAGGGTTGCCCCTGACGGTGTGGTTGCTCAGATCGAGCGTGGCCGATTGGATGATCGCCCCTGCCGGGATGCCGGAGATGTCGAAGGAGAAGAATGCCTGCTGGGCGCGGTTCTGGGTGCCATCGCCGACGTTGACTTCGCCGTTGAGGGCGACGCTCTCGCCGCTCGTAACGCCGCGCACGTAGCCGTCCTCTGCCGGCAGCGACTGCAGCGTGACCGTTTGGGCTTGCGGGCAGGCTGGCGTGTTGACGTCGCTGAGGGTCACGCGCCCGATCTCCGCGCCGCCCGCAGCGCGGGCGATCAGGGTGACCGCGACCGTCTGGCCGCAGGGCGGGTTCTCCCAGACGTACGAAGCCGTATCGGTGCCCAGGGAGACGCTGTCGCTGCCCAGCATCAGCAGGTAGTCCGCTTCACCGACGGCGTCGTCCCAGGCAAAGGTCAGGCTGTGCATTCCCCATCCCGAAAGGCGCAGGTTAGCCGGGGGCGCGGACGTGGCGCCTGGCTGTGTCGGTTGAGGGGGTTGGGTTGGTTCGACGGGGGGCGGCGCGCCTCCTCCGCCCTGGACGACGATGACGCAGGTGAGGTTGCCCAGGGTGGCGCCGTCAGGCGATTGCACACGCCAGCGCCCGGTATAGTTGCCCGCGCCGCCGGGCGCAGTCATCTCGATCGAGATGTCCAGTTCCTCGCCCGCGGGCGTGTCAGGAATGGCCTGGTCGAGCGTGCCCATCGGTTCACCGTCGGCGAAGACGACGTGGTAAGCGCTCCAGTCGCAAGAGCCGGAGTTGCGGATGCGCCATGTCTTGATGAAGTGCTCACCGGGGCCGAAGACCGTACCGTCGGGTACACTGACATCGGCCACGAACTGCATGCCGTCGGCGCAGCCGCCGGGGACAGGGGTGGAGGTCGGCTCAGGCACCGTGGTAGCAACCCCGGTCGTACCAGGCGGTGTGGCGGTGGCGACAAGGATGATAGGAGTTTGGGTGGCTTCTGTTCCCCCCTGCCGACCGCAGGCCAGGCTGGCGAGGATCAGCGCCAACCCAGCGAGGACAATCGCAGTGGAGTGGATAGGGTTCTTGGTCATTGGATGCTCCTTACTCTGCGTATGGAACTGAGCAAAACATCAGCCGAAGAAGCCCCAATAAAGCGGGACTTTCTTTCTCGGTGGTCTCCCTGTCGGGTGTTGTTCACGGTCAGGATGCTGAAGGCGGGCGAATCGTCAAAAGTTGCGCAGCACCAGCGGCAGATAGACGGACATGCTGCGTTTCCAGATGCGCACGCGCACCTGCGAGCAGTACGGGTCGTTCACCCGGCGGGCAACGGCGACAGAGTTGGCCGTCAGGTTTTGCAGGTTCGCGCCGCGCCAGCCGCCGTTGTGATCACCCCCGGCGTATCTCAGGTTGATACCCAGACCACCAGAGTTGGGATCGTTACACTCCCCCCGCACGATCAGCATGTCGGGGTTCCAGTTCAGGTTGTGCGAGAACGTGAACACGGTGCCCGCCGCGATGTCCTGCCAGTCGCTGTCGTAGTGGGGCGTGGCGGCACGCTGTACGACCAGGCGCA
>DAOTYX010000134.1:0-5899 GCA_034434635.1 Anaerolineae bacterium
GTCGCGAGCCGCTGTTGAGTGTGGAAGTGCATCAGGTGCGGCCCACCGACGGCCCCTTCTACGACATCCGCTCGCTGACCGAAGCGCTGGGGTGAACCGGAGGCCGGGTTGAGCCACTGGTGGAAACGGCTGATCGGGCTGCTGCTGGCGGTGAGCCTGAGCGGTGTTGTCCTGTTGGCTGCCTTTCCGCAGTTCGCCACCACCCGTCAGACGGCCAACAACGTCCCGGCTGGCGAACTGGTGGCCGGGCGGCGGCTGGGACAGACCTTCCGTGCGCCGTTCTCCGGCCTTTATCGTGTGGACGTGCTGCTGGCAACCTACGCACGGCGTAACGATCATTCGGTCACTTTCCGCCTGAGCGCGGGGGGAGAGGTTCTGGTGACCCAGGAGTTCTCCGCCGCTGAGGTGGAGGACAACGCCTTCCGTCGTTTCGTCTTCGCGCCGATCCCCGATTCGGCCAATCGGGAGTTCTCCTTCTCCTTCGAGGCTGCGCAGGCCCAGCCTGGCAATGCCATCACCATCTGGCAGACCGATTTCGATTCCTACCCCTTCGGTCGGGCCTACGTGAACGATCAGCCGACGGATGGGGATCTGGCTTTCGTCGCCTACTACCACTCCAACCCTGGCGAGGTGCTGGGAGAGTTGGCCCGGCGCGTCCGCACGACGCAGCCAGTGCTCTGGCGGTGGCGAGGCCTGGTCCTGACCGCTGTGGCGGCCTGGGTGCTGGGGGTTGGAATCTTACTAGGGGAGCTGTTGATTGTCGGTACAAGAGACTCTTCGTCCGCCTGAGGCGCCAGCCGTCGTGCTGCGCGCCGTTTCCAAGCGCTTCCGCCTGTACCGCGAACGGGCTCGCTCGTTCCAGGAACTCTTCGTCGCCGGGCTGCGCCCCTGGCGGCGCCAGCCCAGGGAGTACGTATGGGCGCTGCGCGACGTGGACCTGACCGTCGGCCATGGGGAAACCCTGGGCGTCATCGGAGCGAACGGGGCGGGCAAGAGCACCATCCTCAAGCTGATCGCTCGCGTGCTCCAACCCACCTCCGGTGAGATCCTCACCTGCGGACGGGTCTCCTCGCTCCTGGAGTTGGGGGCTGGCTTCCATCCCGACCTGACTGGGCGCGAGAACGTCTTCCTTTACGGCTCGCTGCTGGGCCTCTCCCGGCGGGACATGTCCGAGCGCTTCGACGACATTGTGGACTTCTCCGGCGTCGGCAGTGTGATTGACGTGCCGGTGAAGCGCTACTCCTCCGGCATGTACCTGCGCCTGGCCTTCTCCGTCGCCATCCACGTCGAACCCGACGTGCTGCTGGTGGATGAGGTCTTCGCCGTGGGCGACCACGCCTACCAGGAGCGCTGCCTGCGCCGCATCCGTGAACTGCAACGGCAGGGGGTGACCATCCTATTCGTCTCCCACAGCATGGAGACGGTGAAGCAGATGTGCTCGCGGGCGATCTGGCTGGCCCATGGGGAGATCATGGCCGATGGTCGGCCTGAGGCGGTGGTGGAGCAGTATCTCAACCAGGCTGTGCCCCACCAGGAGGTGATGCAGGGCGAGGCGGCTGTTGCCGGCGCGCGCTGGGGGACGCGCGAGGTGGAGATCACCCATGTCGCTTTCCTCGACCCGGCGGGACGGGAGTGCAACGCCGCGGTCGCTGGCGGCCCGCTGCACGTGCGCGTCGAGTTCACTGCCCACCGCCGGGTGGAGCGGCCGGTCTTCGGCTTGGCGCTCTACCGCAACGACGGGGTGCACGTCAACGGGCCAAACACCCGGCTGGCCGGGCTGACCATACCGGCTGTTGAAGGCCCGGGGACGGTGGAGTACCGCGTGGAGCAGTTGCCGCTACTCCCCGGCGCCTACACCCTTTCCGTGGCGGTCCATGACTGGGAGGGCCTGCACGCCTATGACCACTGGCATCAGGCCTTTCCGCTCGTCGTCGAGCCGGGGGCAGCGAAAGAGATATACGGCCTGGTGTGGATGCCGGCCCGCTGGCGGTTGGCCTGTGGTGACATAGAGCAGGAGGCGGGATGAGCACTCGTGTGTTGATCGTCAGCCACGATGTGGTGGACAGACATATGGCTGGCCCAGCGATCCGTTGTTGGGAGATGGCGCGGGCACTGGGGCGGGAGTTTCCTGTCACGCTGGCCGTACCCAATCCCACGCAGATACAGGGAGATGGCTTCACCGTCGTCCGCTACGATGGTGCAACTCTCCGCCGCTTGGCAACTCAGGCTGATCTGATCGTGGTCTCTGGGTTTCTTCTCGTTCTATACCCCTTCTTGAAAGAGACGGGAGTGCCACTGGTGGTGGACCTGTATGACCCGTTTCATCTGGAGAACTTACAGGCACTGGCCGATGAGGCGCTGGCCGAGCGGTTGCGCGATCACGAGGGGCTCCTGAGAGTGCTGCATGACCAAGTGACTGTTGGGGACTTTTTTCTCTGCGCCAGCGAGCGGCAACGTGACTTCTGGCTAGGAGTGCTTTCTGCCTGGAACCGCATCAACCCGTACACCACCACTGACGATGCCACCTTGCGGCGGCTGATTGACGTGGTGCCTTTTGGTCTGCCTGTCGATCCACCGCAGCGCCTTCGACCGGTACTCAAGGGGGTCCATCCCCAAATTGCCGCCGACGACCGTCTGGTTTTGTGGGGCGGTGGGATCTACGACTGGCTCGATCCGCTGACTGCTATCCGCGCTGTGGACCAGGTGATCCGCGTTCTGCCGAACCTGCGTTTCTTCTTCATGGGCATTCGTCACCCTAACCCATTGGTGCGACCCATGCGCATGGTGGATCGTGCCCGCCGGTTATCCGACGAATTGGGCCTTACAGACCGTGTGGTCTTCTTCAACGACTGGGTACCTTACGAAGAACGTGGTGCGTACCTGTTGGAGGCGGACGTGGGCCTGAGTCTGCACCTAGAGCATCTGGAAACCCGCTTTGCCTTCCGTACTCGGCTGCTGGACTGCATCTGGGCTGGTCTGCCGATGGTGGTCACGAGAGGAGATGCACTGGCAGATGTAGTCGAGCAGTACGGCTTGGGAACCACTGTGGGGATAGGGGATGTGGATGGGGTAGCAGCAGCCTTGCGGGTACTATTGGAGGATCCCCAGGCTCGTCAACGCCGCTTGGAGGGATTCCGGGCTGCTGCTGAGGCTTTTCGTTGGGAGGAAGCGCTACGCCCGCTGGTCGCTTTCGCCCGTGCGCCGCACCATGCCGCCGACAGCGGAGGAGAGAAGCCGCCATCGCACAGCACAGTGGGAAAGGTACGCGCTGCCTGGCGTCGTGGCGGCCTGTGCCAGTTGGCCCGCGAGACTGCCCAGTACTTCCGCTGGCGGCTGGGAGGAAGTAGAGAATGACAGAGTGGCCTAGCGTCTCTGTGGTGGTGCTGAATTACAACGGTGCTCGGCATCTTTCCTCATGCTTCGAGAGCTTGCTCGCACTGGATTATCCCGCTGATCGGCTGGAACTGATCTGTGTGGATAACGGCTCCACCGATGGCTCCACCGACTTGCTGCGGCACAGGTTTCCCCACGTCCGGCTGGTGGAGACAGGTTCTAACCTGGGGTTTGCTGCTGGCAACGACGTAGGGGCACAGGCAGCGCAGGGAGAATTCGTGGCTTTTCTCAACAACGACACCCGTGTGCCAGCCGATTGGCTATGCACCTTGCTCCAGCCCTGTCTTGAGCAGCCTGACGTGGCAGCCGCAGGGTCGCGCATCCTTAGCTGGGATGGGCGCATCCTGGAATTTGGTGGAAGCGCGCTGAACTTCGCCGGCTATGGCTTTCAGTTGGGCTTCGGTAGTCTCAGTCCAGACGATTGTGGTCCACAGCGGGAGGTGCTCTACGTCTGTGGTGGGGGAATGGTTGTACGACGGGCGACTTTCCTGGAGTGCGGTGGCTTCGATCCTGATTTTTTCGCTTTCTATGAGGATAGCGATCTGGGTTGGCGGCTGTGGCTGCTGGGCTACCGGGTGCTTTTTGTACCACAGTCACGGGTTTTCCACCGTCATCACGGTACCGTTTCCGCCATCGCTGGCTGGAAGAAACGCCTGCTGTACGAGCGCAATACGCTCTTCTCGCTTGTCAAGAACTATGAGGAGGAAAACCTGGCCCGTGTCTTGCCGGTGGCGCTTATGCTTCTTCTCAAGCGAGCGTGGCACATGACGGGGGCTGATGCCGCTGAGTACCGCATTGCGCCAGAGCCGCCCGATGCCCCCACCTATACCCTGGTGAAGCCTGCCAACCCGTGGACATTGTCCTACTATGCGCGTGAGACGGTGCGCACCCTGTTTCAGGACGGCCCAGGGGTGTTGGCGACCAAAGCGCGGGAGGAGGTGAAACGCCGGTTGGGCAAGAGCGAGCCCGTGTATCCGCCTAAGAACATCCGCCGGCCTCTCCCCACTGACCCTGCTTTTGAGCAGGTACCCCGCGTGGCCATCGCTCACCTGCTGGCTGCTGACGACTTGATCCGCTATTGGCCACGGCTGATGGAGAAGCGCGCCTGGATTCAGGCCCACCGCCGCCGCAGCGACGCGGAGATCTTCCACCTGTTCAGCCAGCCGCTGGAGCTGAACTTCTTCGAGGAAGATTACGAGGCAGCGCAAGGAATCCTCACCCGTGCCTTTGGCCTTGATCGTCTGTTTGTTCAGTGAGAATGCTCCCCTGCGTCGTCGTCATCGTCCTCAACTGGAACGGTCAGCATTTCCTGGAGCGCTGCCTGAGCGCACTCCGGGCGCAGGCCTTCCAGGACTTCGCCGTGGTACTGGTGGACAACGGCTCCACTGACGGCTCGGTGGACTTCGTCCGCGAGCGCTTCCCGACAGTGGAGGTGATCGCCAACCCGGAGAACCGCGGCTTCGCCGCCGCCAACAACCAGGCCATCCGTGCCACCCGGTCTGAGTTCGTCGCCACGTTGAACAACGACACCGAAGCCGACCCCCGCTGGCTGGAAGAGCTGGTGCGTGTGGCGGAGAGGGAGCCACAGGTGGGGATGTGCGCCTCCAAGATGCTCTTCGCCGACCAGCCCGATGTGATCAACTCCGCTGGCATCGCCATTGACCGCGCCGGCATCGCCTGGGACTGGCGAGGGGGAGAGCGCGACAACCCGGAGGAGCAGGAGCCGATGGAGGTGTTCGGAGCCTGCGCGGGCGCCGCTCTTTACCGCCGGGCGATGCTGGAGGAGATCGGCCTGTTCGACGAGGACTTCTTCGCTTACCTGGAGGATGTGGACCTGGCCTGGCGGGCGCAATGGGCTGGCTGGCAGGCCCGCTTTATCCCGACCGCCCGTGTGCTCCACTATCATTCGGGGACAGCACGCGAGGGCTCGCCCTTCAAGAACCGGCTGCTGGGCCGCAACAAGGTCTGGCTGATCGCCAAGAACTACCCCTGGCCGGCGCTGCTCTGGTACCTGCCAGCGATCCTGTTCTACGACCTGGGGTCGCTGCCTTATACCCTGATTGTCCGCGGCGACCTCTGGCCGCTGCGCGGGCGGCTGGAGGGGCTGCGCGACCTGCGCGCTGCGCTGGACAAGCGCCGGGCTGCTGTGGGCCTGTGCCGGGTGTCGGGGAAGGAAATCCTGGCACGCATGGCGCCCCTGCCTGCCCCTGGCGCGCTGTGGCGCCGGTATGCTCACCTGCGTGGACGGCGGTGATCTTGCAATGGGCCTTTCCTGGTGGTACAATTGCCTCTCACCTTGCTCTGAGCGCCGGGCTGGCAATCTGCTGATAGGGAGAGAACCGCATATGTCCGACCGTGTCCGCATCCACCCAACCGCCGAGGTCTCGCCGGAAGCGCAGATCGGCGATGGCACCAGCATCTGGCACCAGGCCCAGGTGCGCGAGCGCGCCCGCATCGGCCGCAACTGCATCATCGGCAAGGGCGTCTATGTGGATTTCGACGTGAC
>DAOTYX010000135.1:0-15775 GCA_034434635.1 Anaerolineae bacterium
TCCCCCCATCACCCACGGCCGTTGTTCCCCTCCCGACTGCCACCACCGTCCCCTCCCCGACCGCGATCCCGCCTACGGCGACCTCTGTCCCGCCCGCGCCAACCCCGACGATGGTCCCCACCCCTTCTCCTGTGGCCCCCATTCCTACCCTCATCCCTGTGCCGCCGACGCCGACCCCGGCCCCTCCCGCGCTTCCGTGCCTGGGGTCCCTCTCCTGGCCGCTTCTGGTGGGGTTGGGGATGCTGGGCGGGACGGCGCTGCTGGTGGTCGTTGTGCTGCTGTTGCTGGGCCGACGACGAGGTGGAGGAGGGGAGACACCTCCCGCCAGCGGTTAGGCGTAGCCGACCGATGGCCGGGCGCACCGGGCATGAGGCCGGCGGGCTGTGGCCCCACCTCCGGCGTGCGCGCGCGGCTCGTCACCTGGGCTGGCATCTGGCTCTGGGGTTGGGCGTGGGGGTGGCCCTGCTGGCGCTGGTGGCGCGGGACGTCCCCCCGGGCCTGGTTTGGGTCCCGCTGCGCCAGGCTGACCCCTGGCTCACCGCGCTGGCCCTGCTGACCGTCCTCCTGACCACTGCCGCCAAGGTTGGGCGCTGGTGGGTCCTCTTTCCCGTGGGGAGCCAGCCGCCGCTCCCGGCGCTGGGCCGGGCGCTGCTGGTGGGGCAGGCGGTCAACGCGCTGCTGCCGGCCCGCCTGGGGGAGGTGACACGGGTCTACCTGATCAGCCGCGCCGCGCCGACCAGCATGGCGACGGCCCTGGGCACGGTCGCCGCGGAGAAGTGGTTCGACGTTCTCCTTCTGCTGGTCTGCGCCGCACTGGCCTCCGGTCTGGCCGCGCTACCAGGCTGGCTGGGCGTCTCCCTGGTGGCCCTGGCAGCGGGCGGGTTGCTGGCCTTCCTTCTGGCCGTGCTCCTCTCCCGACCGCGGGTCTTAGCCTGGAGCCAGCACTGGCTTTCTCGGTTGCCAGGCGGCGTCTGGCTGGGCGCGGTGCTCCAACAGGGTGTGGCCGGGTTGGTGGCCTTGCGTCAGCCGCGGCCAGCGGCCCTGGCCTTTGCCTGGTCGGCGGCTGCCTGGGCCCTGGCCGCCAGCACCAACTACGTGTTGTTCTCCGCTTTTGGCCTGCGCCTCTCCGTGGGGGCGGCGCTGGCCCTCCTGGTCCTTCTGCAGGTGGGTGTCGCCCCTCCCTCATCCCCGGGCCGCCTGGGTGTCTTCCACGCTCTCACCGTTGTCGCGCTGACCGCCTTCGGCGTGGAGCGGCCCGTCAGCCTGGCCTATGCCACGGTGCTCCATCTCGTCGTCTATGTGCCCCAGATCGTGCTGGGAGGGATTTCTGGCAGTCTCGATGGTTGGTCACGACGTAGAGCGGCGAATGCAGGGAATCGGTCAGCAGACTGAGCAGATTCAGCGGATTTCGGTCATCGTTCCGGCCTACAACGCACAGGATACGCTGGAGACCTGTCTGGCGGCGCTGCAGGCCCAGTCGCTCGGCCCTGGTCAGTACGAGGTCATCGTGGTGGACGATGGTTCCACCGACAGGACCGCGGAGGTGGCCCGCCGCTGGCCGGTCCGCCTGATCCGCCAGCCCCACGCCGGCCCGGCGGCAGCGCGCAATCGAGGCGCGGCAGCGGCGCGGGGCGACCTCCTGCTGTTTACCGACGCCGACTGCGCACCGGCCCCCGACTGGGTCCGTGAGCTCTCCAGACCCTTCGACCGCCCCGAAGTGGCCGGCGCCAAGGGGGTGTACCGCACCCGGCAGAAGGAGTTGGTGGCCCGCTTCGTGCAACAGGAGTACCAGGAACGGTACGTCCGTGAGGCGCGCCAGGAGCGGCTGGACTTCGTGGACACCTACTCCGCCGCCTACCGCCGCGACGTCTTCCTGGCCAACGGCGGCTTCGACCCGGTGTTCTCCACCGCCTCGGTGGAGGACCAGGAGTTCTCGTTCCGCCTGGCCCGCAAGGGGTACCGTCTGGTCTTCGTGCCCACCGCTGTTGTCTACCATCGCCACGACACCACCGTGGGCCAGTACTGGCGGCGCAAGTTCGGCATCGGCACCTGGAAGGCGCTGCTCCTGCGCTGGCATCCGGAGCGGGCGGCGCGGGATTCCCACACCCCTCAGACCGTCAAGGCGCAGATGGGGTTGGTTGCTCTGCTGTTGCCGCTCCTGCCCCTGGCGCTCTTCTTCCCCTGGGCCTTCTGGGCGGCCCTCGGCCTCGTCGGGCTGTTCATCCTGAGCGCTCTCCCCTTCCTGTGGCGCGTCGCGCGGAACGACCCGCCGGTGGCGGCTATTGTCCTCCCGATGCTGGCGGTGCGCGCCCTGGCGCTGGGCGTAGGCCTGGCGGTGGGCTTTCTGCGCTTCGCCCGCCAGCCTGCCCCTCACCGTCCCCCAATCAGCGGTCTCAACCGCATCCTCAAGCGCGGGTTGGACATCCTGCTCAGCCTGGTCGGCCTGGTCCTCTCCGCCCCGCTGATGGCGGCGCTGGCGCTGGCGGTGCGGCTGGACTCGCCCGGGCCGGCCTTCTTCATCCAGGAGCGGATGGGGGAGAACGGCCGTCCTTTCCGCATGGTCAAGTTGCGCACGATGGTGGACGGTGCGGAGCGGATGATGGAGCATCTGGCGGGGCTGGAGCCCCATTCTGTGCCAGGTCTCAAACTGCGTGACGACCCCCGTGTGACCCGCGTGGGCCGCTTCCTGCGGCGCACCAGCCTGGACGAACTGCCGCAACTGTGGAATGTCCTCAAGGGGGAGATGAGCCTGGTGGGACCGCGCCCTGAGCAGGTCGCTGTCGCCCGTCTCTACAGCGACTGGCACCGGCAGCGCCTGGCGGTCAAGCCCGGCCTGACCGGCCCGATGCAGGTGAATGGCCGGGCGGACCTCTCCCTGGACGAGCGGGTACAGTTGGAACTGGACTACATCCAGCACTACTCTCTATGGAAAGACCTGTGCATCCTGGCGCGGACCGTGGTCGCGGTCATCTCCGGTCGCGGCGCGTACTGAGCCCCGGCCTGCTCGCGGTCGCGGTGGGGCTGGCGAGCCTGGCCGTCTACCTGGCCACGCTGGCTCCCGGCCTCACCTGGGCTCACGACAGCGCCGACGGCGGGGAACTGGCGGCGGCGGCCAGCCTTCTGGGTATCCCTCACCCGCCTGGCTACCCCACCTACGTCCTGCTGGCTCATCCCTTCACCCTTCTGCCGCTGGGGGAGGTGGCCACACGCACCAACCTCTTCTCCGCCCTCTGTGCGGCAGCGACCGCGGCGCTGCTGACCTGGAGCCTGGCCCGCGCCATGGACGAGGACGGACGGGGGCGCGTGCCAGCGGCGGTCGGCGCCGGCCTGGCGCTGGCCTTCTCCCCGCTCCTCTGGTCCCAGGCCACCGTCACCGAGGTCCACACCCTGAACGGGCTGTTCACCGCCCTCCTGCTGGCCCTCGCCCTGGGGGTTGGTCCGCGGCTGCCGGGGGGGGCTTTCTGGCCCGGCCTGGTGTGGGGGTTGAGCCTGGGCAACCATCCGACGGCGCTGCTCTGCTTCCCGTTGGCGGTGCTGGGCCTGCTACGCTGGCCGCGCCGCTGGGGATGGGGGATCGTCGGGTTGGTGCTGGGGTTGGCCGTCTACCTCTACCTCCCTCTCCGCGCCGCCGCCGATCCGCCAGTCAACTGGGGGGACCCGCAGACGCCAGGCCGTTTCTGGTGGGTGGTTTCGGGGGCGCCGTACCACCATTTTCTCTTCTCCCTCCCGGCGCAGTACCTGCCGACGCGGCTGCTGGCCTGGGTTGGCCTGCTGACGGAGCAGTTTGGCTGGCTGGGGTTGGGAGCAGCGGCCCTGGGAGCCGCAGTGGACTTCCGCGCCCATCGTCGCCGGTTTGCGGCCCTGACCGCCACAGTGGGATTGTGCTCCGTTTTCGCTCTGGGGTATAATACCTCGGACTCGTATCTCTACCTGCTCCCTGCTCTGGTCTGCCTGGGGATGTGGCTCGGAATGGGAGTGGCGTGGGCGGTCGAGGCGTTGACGGCGCGCGCTCTCGGCTTGGGCCGCGTTGGGGTAGCCGTGGTGCTGCTCCTCCCGCTGGCCTCAGCCGCCTGGCACTGGCCGACACAGGATCTGAGCCACGACCGTTCGGCAAGTGATTTCGCGACAGCAGTGCTGGATGCGGCCCCCGCCAACGCGCTCGTCCTGACCCAGGAGGACGGCCACACCTTCGCCTTGTGGTACAGCCAGGAGACCCAGGGCCGTCGGCCTGACGTGGTCGTGGTGGACACCGGCCTGCTGGGATATGACTGGTACCGGGAGGCGCTGTTGCGCCGGGTGCCGGGTGCCGACCTGGACATCCTGCTGGCGCAGGATATAGAGGGGGCGCAGCGGGCGACCCAGGCGCTGGAGCGGCCGGTCTGCCGGATCGGCGAGGGGATTGCCCTGGTCTGCGTGTATCCGCAGGAGGCAGCGTCGCTGCTGGTCGGCCGGCGGGCGGCATCGAGATGCCGCCCCACGGTATACCCCGTGGCCGGCGCATCCCGATGCGTCGGCAGGCGGCATTGGGATGCCGCCACCCGACCGCCCCGTAGCCGGCGCATCCCTATGCGCCGGCGGGCGGCATTGGGATGCCGCCCCACGGTATACCCCGTAGCCGACGGATCCCTATGCGTCGGCGCATCCCTATGCGCTGGCGTGTGCCGGATGCGCTGGCGGGCAGCATCGGGATGTCGCCCCACGGCATACCCCGTGGCCGGCGCATCCCTATGCGCCAGCGGGCAGCATCGGGATGCTGCCCCACGGTATACCCCGTGGCCGACGCATCCCTATGCGTCGGCGGGCGGCATTGGGATGTCGCCCCACGGCATACCCCGTGGCCGGCACATCCCTATGCGCCAGCGGGCGGCATCGGGATGCCGCCCCACGGTATACCCCGTGGCCGGCGCATCCCTATGCGCCGGCGTATCCCTGATGCGCCGGCGCATCCCTATGCGCTGGCGTGTCCCTGATGCGTCGGCGGACGGCCCGATACAGGCAGGCGCGGTTTCAACCGAACGGAGCCGAAGGAGGGAAATTGAAGCCCATCACTGATGGTTCACATCGCAGATCTGCCCGGCTGAGACGGGTCCCTCTGGTGCGGTGGCTGGCCCTACTCCTTTTGCTGGTTGGCCTGGCATGGGCAGGGTTGACCACGTACCGGGTGGGCGCGGCTGCCAGCAGAGTGCTGGAAGACCTGGATGGCCTGGAATCCCTGGCCGCCCAGACCACCCAGGGGCCGGATGCCGGGCAGGCGCTTCAACTGCTGCGCACCACACACGCCGACCTGCAGGCCCTGCAGGCTGCAGCGCATCCCCTCCTCTGGCTGGCCCCGCACCTGGCCTGGCTTCCCCGCTACGGCCCCGACATCGCCGCCGCGCCGCTCCTCCTGGACATCGCCCTAGACCTGACCGCTGCCGGTCAGACGGTGCTGGAACCCCTGCTTCCCCTGATGAGCGCCTCCGCAGAGGGGAACTCTGAAGGTGCGGGCGGGCTCCTGCAGGAGGCGAGCCTGGCCCTGGCCGCCGCCCGCCCCCAACTGCTCGCCGCGCAGGCGGCGGTGGAAGAGGCCCGCGCTGCCCGCGAACAACTGCAGGCGGAAGGTCTCACCCCCCGCCTGCGCCGCTGGGTGGAGCGGCTGGACCGTTACCTGCCGCTGGCGGACGATGGGCTGAGCGGCGCCTTGCTCCTCCCCGACCTGATGGGCGTGAACGGCCGTCGCACCTACCTGGTGCTGGTGCAGAATGAGGACGAACTGCGCGCCACCGGCGGCTTCATCAGCGGCGTCGCCCAGGTGACGGTCGAGGGGGGCGACTTGTTGGGCGTCTCCTTCGACGACAGTTATGCCGTGGACGACCTCTCCAATCCCTACCCCGAGCCCCCGGCTGCGCTGCGGGAGACGATGCAGACCGACTTGTGGCTCTTCCGCGACAGTAACTGGAGCCCCGATTTCCCCTCCTCGGCGCGGACAGCCATCCAGTTGTACGCCATAGGTCGCGGCGTCGAGGCCAACGGGGTGATCGCTCTCGACCAGGAGGCCATCCGCCTGCTGGTTGGCCCCTTGGGACCGCTGACGGTGGCGGACTGGCCCGAGGTAGTGACCGGCGATAACGTCATCCAGGCCGCCCAGCAGGCCTGGGCGCCAGGGGAGGAGATCACTGGCGAGTGGTGGCTGCATCGCAAGGACTTCATGGCTGGCCTCCTGGAGGCCGCATTGCGGCGGCTGCGGCAGGAGCCAGAACAGATCCGCGTCGCGGACCTGGCGCTGGCCTTCCTCCAGTCGTTGCGGCAGAAGCATCTTCTAATCTACCTGGAGGACGAAGAGGCAGCGACGGTGCTGAGCCAGGCGGGCTGGGATGGCGCGTTGCGCGCCACTTCCGGCGACTCCCTCCTGGTGGTGGACTCCAATGTCGGCTTCAACAAGGTCAATGCCGTCGTCGAGGAGAGCCTGGAGTATGTCGTGGACCTGCGGGACGTTGCCCATCCCCGGGCGGTGTTGACCCTCCGCCACACCCACCCTGTGCTGGAAGGGGAAGCCCCCTGTCGTCAGGAGCCGCGTTACGGCCCGACCTATGAGGAGATGACCCGCCGCTGCTACTGGGATTACCTGCGGGTCTACGTGCCCCTGGGCTCCCGCTTGACCGCTGCTACCCCCCACGCCATCCCTGGCGAGGCGCTGCTGAGCGGTCGGGACAGCCCCGCCCAGGTGATGTCAGGCCCCGTCGAGGGCGGGCGAGAGGTCTTCGGCACGTTCTTCCTGCTGCCGCCCGGCGGGACGTTGGAGACGCGCCTGGCGTATGACCTGCCGCGGACGGTTCTGGAGGCCGGAGCGGAGGGGATGCGGTATAGCCTGTGGGTCCAGAAACAACCAGGGACGATGGCCCTTCCCCTGACGGTGCGGATTCTGCTCCCCCTTGACCGCCAGGTGATCGCCAGCCGTCCCGCCCCAGCCCGGGTGGTTGATGGAGCGCTGGAGTATGCCCTGTCTCTGGAAACCGACCAGGTGGTGGAACTGACATTTTAGTTGGAGGTTAGAGATTGGAGGTTGGACGGTCTCCGATCTCTACCATCCAACTTCCACCCTCCAACTTCCAACATCCAGCAGGAGAAAAAGGCATGCGTGGACTGAGGAACAAACGGGTTCTGATCACGGGTGGCGCGTCGGGCATCGGCGCGGCGACTGCCGCCCGTTTCGTCGAGGAGGGGGCGCGCGTCGTCATCCTCGACCGGGATGATGCGGCCCGCGCGCGGGCCGAACGGGAGATGCCCGCCCTGGCCGGCACGGTGGGCGCGGATGTCGCCGATCCGGCAGCGGTGGCCCGCGCCTTCGCCTGGCTCGACGACCACCTGGGCGGGTTGGATGTGCTGATCAACAACGCCGGCATCAGCATCCGTCACCGCTTCATGGACATCACTCCCGAGGAATGGCGACAGGTTCAGTCGGTGAACCTCGATGGGGTCTTCTACGTAGCCCAGCAGGCGGCGCGGCGCATGCTGGCGGCGGGCGGGGGAGTGATCCTCAACATGGGCTCCACCAATGGGATGATGGGCTACCCCTTCTACGCCGACTACAACGCCAGCAAGGCAGGCGTCATCGAACTGACCCGCTCAATGGCCCTGGAACTGGCGCCGACGGTGCGCGTCAACGTCGTCTGCCCCGGCTACATCCTCACCCCGATGCAGGAGGCGGAGTACACCCCCCAGATGCTGCGGGCCTGCGAGAGCAAGATCCCCCTGCGGCGGCTGGGGCGCCCCGAAGAGGTAGCGGCGCTGTTCGCCTTCCTGGCCTCCGATGACGCCGCCTTCATCACCGGCCAGGCCTTCGTGATTGACGGCGGGGAGATCGCCGGCGGTCTGGCCAGCGCGTAACGGCCTGGTCTAGAGCAGCACCAACACCCGCTGCAGCGCCTCCTGACTCAGCATCCCCGCCGGCGGCAGCCGCTGCAGCAGGGTGGCCCACGCTGGGTTGACGGCGAAGACCTGGCGGAAGAGCGCCGCCGCCTCCTCGGCCCGTCCCAGGTCCGCCAGGGTGACGGCGTGCCAGAAGGGCATCTCCTCGACCTGGGGGGCCAGCGCGGCGGCGGCGCGGTACTCCTCTAACGCCTCCTCGACGCGCCCCTCGCCCATCCGCTCGTCGCCGCGGTTCATGTGCTGGTAGGCGCGGTGGAGTTGCACCAGCCGGCGCAATTCGGCGATGGGCTGCGGGTGGTCCTCCACGCGCAACTCCATCCAGGTATCCGCCCACGGGCGGCCGGTGGAGACCGGCTCGACGATGAGGATGGCGGCGCTCTGCTGCCCGCGGATGTCCCCCCCGGCGGCCTGGCCGGCCTCCAGCGCTGCCAGCAGCCGCTCCGCCAGGTCACCGGTGGCACTGCGGTAGGCAACAGCCATCGCCGGCCAGACATCGGCGCTGGCCATCATGTTGGCCTGGACGGAGAAGCCCTCGCCCGTCTCGTGACCAGCGTCGGCCATGCAGCGACTGCCGGTGTGCGCCGCCACACGGCCTTGCGCGTCCACCATCGCCACCTGCCGCAGGTCGCGCCCGTCATCGGCGGCCAGGAGCGCGGCGAGCGCCTCCGGCGCTGACTTGCCGGCGCGCATCAGCGTCAACCCCAGCGGGCCGTAGGAGACCTCCACCAGGGCCTGGGTCGCCACCGCCCCCACACCCGCCTCGGCCCACGTCACCAGTCCGCCCACCGAGAACCAGTGGGACTGTACCGCCACCCCCAGGTGTCCGCTCTGCGGGTCGCGGGCCACGATGGAGAAGGTGTGCGCCAGCGGCTCTCCGCGTCGGCAGCGTTGGGGTTCTCTCATGCTCGTGCCCATCGCCTTACCTCCTGCTGTCGGTAGTGTACCTGAACTCGGCTGGCGGCGCAAACACGGGAACGCCAGGGCTCTCGCGGCGGATCACCAGCGGTCCGCGGCGGAGGCTTTCGTGGGAACCTGTCATGGGCGTGGTGGCGCAGTGTTGCCGAACTTACATCGTGGGTTGCTTCTGCCCGGCTACAGGGTCTCGTAGCCATGTCGCCACCAGCACGCTCACTGCAAGCAGCGCCACGGTCAGCAGTAGCGCGGGGGTGAACGAGCCATCGCGGCCCTTCATGGCCTCCATGATGTAGACGAAAACCACCGATGCCTGGCCGAAGAGCTGGATCAACCCGTTTGATGTCCCCTCCGGCGTGGGATAGGTGATCTCGGCAGCGTACTGCATCCCGATCGGGCTGGTGCTGACCAGGAAGAACCCCATGCTGAATGCTGAGAGGAGCAACACCCAATAGGCGGTGGCAAACGTCAGCCCGATCAAGCCCGGCACGGTCATAGCGAGGCCAAGCAGGATGTAGCGCTGGCGTTTGTGCTGCCGATCGGAGAACGGAGGGATGATGACGGCGCCCAGAATCCCGCCCACCAGCAGCAGGGCGCCGAGCGTCCCAGCCTGTGTCGGCGTGAAGCCGCGCGGGCGGACGATGCTTTCCACCCACGTGGTGATGCCGTTGAATACCCCCAGCCCGATAAACGACACCAGCAGGTAGAGCCAGAACGGTTTGACGGTGAGCGCGTGCCTCAAGCCGTCGAGCATCAGGGCGCGCACTTCCATGCCAGGTGGACAGGGTGGCGTGGCGGGTTTCTCACGGGCCAGGAGGATGAACAGTGCCGCGGAGACCGCCGCCAGTCCGCCGTAGATCAGCTGCACGGTGGGGATCGGCAACGTTTCGATCAGGATGGGTGTCAGCACCATCCCCAGCGCGGTGCCGACGAGGTTGGCCAGCGTCACCAACCCTACGGCCGTCGCACGCTCCTCGGTGGCGAACCACTGGGCGGGCACCTTCGTCCAGGCGTTGAGCAGAAAGGGTTGGGCGATGGCGATGCCGATGGTGCTTCCCAGGACCAGCGCGTAGTTCGGACCGGCCAGCCCGCGCAGCACGCCGAAGATCCCCATGAGCGCGGCCCCGATACTGACGGTCAGACGGAAGCCGTAGGTGTCTATGGCCCACGAGACCGGGATGGAAAGTGGGATGAAGGCGATCATGAACGACATCGCCAACAGGCCGATCTGCAGGTCCGTCACGCCGTAGAAACGCGCCGCCGGGCCGGTGATCGGCGCGTACGCGATCCACAGGATCTGGATGGTCAGATTGATGAACATGAACGCCGCCAGCACGACCCAGCGGTAGCGGTACACGCGGAAACCTTCATCACTCATGGCCTGCTCCTCGCTATTCGTTTAGCCGGTGGTAGATGTCCCTCATCTGCCTGTAGATCTGCGTGAAGATAGCAAACCGCTCGTCGTAGAGCTCTCGATGACCAGGCGTCGGTGAGTACGTCTGCCTGAACTCGACCAATCCCGGCACGTCGCTGAAGCCGATCTCGCCCAGGCCGACGGCTGCAATCCATGCCGCGCCGCGCGCGTTGGCCTGAACGGGGTCCCGCACCTGGCAGATCTCCACATTCAGCACGTCGGCGAAGATCTGACACCAGACGTCTGAATTCCCACCACCGCCGACGAGATGGATCCTCTGCACCTTGCGGCCGGTGAACCTCTCGAATGGCCCAAGCAGCCAGCGCGTGTTGAGGGCGACGCCTTCGAAGAAGGCACGGATGATGTCGGCGCGGGTGTTGTGCAGCGAGAGGTTGTACAGCCCGGCGCGCAGCGCGCGGTCGTCCACCGGGGCGCGTTCGCCCCAGATCCAGGGCGTGTAGATGACCCCATTGCTCCCCGCCGGGACGGACGCGGCAATCCTGTCCAGGACCTTGAACACGTCCGGCACGCTCCCCTCGGCCAGCAGTTCGTCCTTGTGATACAGGATGTTGTCGCGCAGGAAGGTCAGGTTGCCCCCTGCCGTCGCCTGAAGCGCCGTCAGCAGGTAGCGGTGTGGCACGGCGCAGGGGACCGAGGCCAGCGAGGCCAGCACGTCGGTCTTCTTGAACGGCACGTGCGCTGCCAGCCACGACGACGTGCCGATGTAGAGGTGCGGGAGGAAATCCTCCACCGCGCCCGCGCCGATCGCCGCCGCGGTGTTATCAATTGAACCGGCCACCACCTGGACGTCCGTCGTCAGTCCCAACGTTTCGGCCACGTCCGCCTTCAGCCGGCCCAGCACCGCCGTGCAGGGTACGATTTCAGGGAACTTATCGGCGTCAATCCCGCTGCGACGTACCAGCCCATCATCATAGTGGATGCGGTCGGGGTCGCGGTTGTCGGTCACCCACGAGGTCAGGATCGAGTCGAAGGTCGCAACGAAGCGGCCGGTCAGGCGCAGGTTCATGTAGTCGAGCACGTTCAGGAACTTATAGGTGCGGGCGTAGACCTGGGGGAACCTGTCACGCACCAGCAGCATGTGGCCGGCCGGGTCTTTGCCCGTGAGCGAGGGCATGCCGCCCGTCAGCCGGATCCAGCGCAGCGTTTGGAGCAACCCTGCGCCGGTGACGTTGATCCATCCCCCGAACTGCTTCCTGAGATAGGGCGCACCGCGCATGTCCATCCACAGGATGCCGTTCATCAGCGCGTTGCCGTCTCTATCCACCGGCAGCGTGCCCTCGCCCTGTGTCGAGCAGCAGACCGCCCGGATCCCGTTCGCTGGCACCAGATTGCGCGCCAGCAACCGCCTGGATGCCGAGACGAACGCCTGCCACCATTCGTCGGGCGATTGCTCGGCCCCGCCGTCGGGCGTGATCAGCAGGCCAAGCGGTTCGGATTCCCAACCGACCACCCTGCCGTGAACGGTGACCAGCGCGACCTTGACGCTGGACGTACCCAGGTCCACGGCGAGGATGACGCTTTCGGCCTGGGGGACCATAGATTCCCTCCTGCTCAGAAGGCCGGTGGCCTTGCGTCTAGGCGCCCTCGACGCTCGCCAATACGGTCTCGAAGCGGTCGAGCGCGTCGTCAATCACCGCGTCGGTATCGGCCATGCTGGTGTACATGCGGCTGCCGGCCAGGGTGATGATGCCCTGCGCCATGTAGGCCGCGCCCATTTCCTCCATCATATGCTTGCGTGGCTTGACCTCGCGCAGCAGTTTCAGCGGGTTCCTGAAGTCGAGCAGCATCGCGCCGGAGGTCTCCAGGTGCACGATGGAGCCCTGGTTGTAGGCCACGAAGGGCAGCCTGTGACGCTCGATGATCTCGTTCAGGCCCCTGGTCAGCCGATCGCCTGCCCGCCCGGCGATCACGGGCGCGTTGGTGCGCTCCATCTCGAGCAGGGCGTAGTAGCCGGCCACGCACGAGAGCGGGTTGGCGGAGAGGGTCCCGCCGATGTAGGCGCGCTCGCCGGTGGCGCCGCCGATGCCGGCCGCGAAACACATCATCACCTCGCGCCGCCCACCGACCCCGCCCGCCATCGGGTAGCCGCCGGTGATGCACTTGCCGAACACGGTCAGGTCGGGTCTGACGCCAAAGTAGCCCTGTGCGCCGCCCATCCCCAGCCGGAAGCCGGTCACCACCTCGTCGAAGATCAGCAGCACCCCGAACTCGTCGCATAGCGCACGCACGTGCTGGTTGAAATCTCGGTAGACCGGGCGCGTGCCGCTCTCCGGACCGACCGGCTCAACGATGACCGCCGCGGTGCCGCCGCGCAGCCGGTTGAGCCTCATCAGCCGCCGCAGTCCGTCCAGGTCGTTGGGATAGAACTCCTGCGTGTCACGGCTGCAGCCGCGCGGAATGCCCTTCGCCTCCAGCCTGCCCGTGCCGGGGATGTGCAGCCCGTAGACCATCTGATCGCTCCAGCCGTGGTACGCTCCGCCGACTTTGATGACTTTCTTCTTGCCGGTGAACGCCCGCGCGGCACGGATGGCGGCCATCACCCCCTCGGTGCCCGAGCCGAGCATGCGGAACATCTCGATGGACGGCATCAGGCGGTTGAGCAACTGGGCCAGTTTCAGTTCATACTCGTGAAACAGGCCCGTCACTGGCCCACAGGACTGCAACAGTTCAAAGACCTTGTCGCGCACCGGCCCGTAGTTGCTGCCCAGCATGGTTGGGCCGCCCGCCTGCAGGAAGTCAATGTAGCGGTTGCCATCTACGTCCCACAGGTATGCGCCCTCAGCCCTTTCGATCGCGATCGGGAAAGGGTAGTTGAAGGCCAGGTTGTGCTGCACGCCGCCAGGAATGTACTGTTTCGCCTCCTCGGTCAGCGCCTTCGACCGGGCGCATTTCGTCTCGAAGTAGTCGAGGATCTCCGCCATGCGCTCGCGCCGGATCGGGCGGATCGGCTGGCGGACCAGTTCACGCAGCCGGGCGCAGATGGCATCGGTGTCGGGCCACTCCGAGATGGCGTACTGTTGAGAGTCGTTCATATCAGCCTCCATTACGGAACACGCAACACGCAGCACGTGGCATCATCGGCGTGTTGCGTATTACGTATTACGTGTTACGTGTTACGTGTTGCGCCCTCCATGTTGCGCACCGCGTATCGTTTCTCGTCCTCCCGCAGTTTGGCGAAGGCGATCTCGCGGGCGACAAGCGGGATGCGGGTCACTTCGTGTTCGGTGCACAACGCCAGCAGGTAGGTGAAGGCGCACTTTTCCAACAACTCCACGTTGAACACGGCTCGCTCGATGTTGGGGCCCAGGACGAGGGCGCCGTGGTTTTGCAGGATGTAGGCGTTGTGGCCGTTGCGGATCCTGGATCTGACGTTGCGCCTCAGGAACACCGTTCCCGACGGGGCGTAGGGGATGATCTCGACTGAACGCCCCAGGAAGCGCACCTGCTCGTCGAAGAGGGCCGGGATGGACGCGCCGATGAGGGCGAGTGTGCTGCAATAGACCTGGTGGGTGTGGATGATGGCGTTCACGTCGGGGCGGTTCTGGTACACGGCGGCGTGCATCCCGCTTTCGACGGATGGCTTCATCGTGCCTTCCAGGACTTTCGCCTGCCAGTCGAGCACACATACGTCCGCAGGCGTCATCTGCATGTAGTCGTAGTTGGAGGGGGTGATGGCGAACGCTGGCTGGCCTTCGATGCGTACCGAGAGGTTGCCCCCCGTGCCTTTGAGGATGCCTTTTTCGACCAGCAGTCGGGCCGTCGCGACGACCTGCTCTCGAAAAGTGTCAAAAGGGGCCATAGGGTACTCCTCCACGCCAATCTTGACGCTGTCAAGATTGTACTGTATAATCTTGACAGTGTCAAGTTTAGTATGGCAGGTGCGATGACCGGAAAGAACTACCACCACGGTGACCTGAAGAACGCGCTCATCGCCGCAGGCATCGAGATCCTCGCCAAAGAGGGCGTGGGGGCGTTGAGCCTGCGCAGGGTGGCACGCGCGGCCGGGGTCAGCCACACCGCGCCCTATGCCCACTTTGCCGACAAGCAGGCCCTGATCGCCGCGATCGCCACGGAAGGGCATGAGAAACTCTACGCCAGGATGTCTGAGATCGTCCAGCAGCATCGCGACGATCCAGCGCGGCAACTGCTCGAAGCAGCCCTGGCGTATATGGAGTTCGCCGTCAACGAGCCCGACCACTTCAAGATCACTTTCTCCGGCGTGATCGAGAAAGAGAAGGACTATCCCGCTTTCGTCGAGGTTTCCCATCGGAGTTTCCAACTGGTCGTAGGGATCGTCGAGGCGTGCCAGCAGGCGGGTATTCTGCCGGCCGGCCCTGCCGACCTGATGGCCGTGTGCGTCTGGGGCTTGCTGCACGGGCTGGTGTCTCTCGTTCTGGAGGGGCAGGTCTCCCACACCATTCTGGACCGCTTTACCCTGCAGGAGATGACGGTCTCGGCGCTGAACCTGGTGACCAGGGTCAGGATTGATCCGGACCGGCTGTGTTGCGACGATCCCGCCGGGCGCTGAGGCTCCCCTGTCAGGGGCAGAGCGGCCTACCCGGCCTGCCTGGGCCGGTACTGGATCGCCTCGGCCAGGTGGACGGTCTCAATCCGCTCACTGCCGGCCAGGTCGGCGATGGTGCGGGCCAGTTTGAGGATGCGGTGGAAGGCTCGCGCGCTCATCTGCAACTGCTGCATCGCCGCGCGCACCAGCGAGCGCCCCGCCTCGTCCAGCCGGCAGACCTCGCGCACCTCAGTGGGGCCCATGTCGGCGTTGCAGGTGAGCGTGGTGCCCGCGAAGCGTTTCCTCTGTAACTCCCGCGCCTGTTCCACCCGCGCCTGGATCGCTGCCGACGGCTCGCCGCGCCGTTCGTCGGTCAGTTTGGCGTAGTCCACCCGTGGCACCTCGATGTGGATGTCAATACGGTCCAGCAGCGGCCCGGAGATGCGCTTCTGGTAGCGGGTGACGGTGGCAGGGCTGCAGGTGCATTCGCGCAGCGAGTCGCCGTAGTAGCCGCAGGGACAGGGGTTCATCGCCGCGAGAAGCACGAAACGGGCCGGGAAAGTCAGCGTGCCGGTGGAGCGGGCGATGGAGACCAGGCCATCCTCCAGCGGCTGGCGCAGCCCCTCCAGCGTGTGGCTGCCGAACTCGGGCAGTTCGTCCAGGAAGAGCACGCCGCGGTGGGCCAGGCTGATCTCCCCGGGACGGGGCCAGTGGCCGCCGCCGACCAGGCCCGGGTGGCTGATGGTATGGTGGGGAGCGCGGAAGGGGCGGTGGCGGATGAGCGGGGTGCCGGGGGGAAGCAGGCCGGCCACGCTGTAGATCTTGGTCACCTCCAGCGACTCCTCCAGCGTCATCGCCGGGAGGATGGAGGGCATCGAGCGGGCCAGCAGCGTCTTGCCCGCCCCCGGCGGGCCGATCATCAGCACATTGTGACCGCCAGCAGCGGCCACCTCCAGCGCTCGCTTGACGTGCTCCTGCCCCTTGATGTCGGCGAAGTCGGCGCTGTAGGCTGGCGG
>DAOTYX010000136.1:0-7730 GCA_034434635.1 Anaerolineae bacterium
GTGGGGGCAGGCACCGGTGCCACGGTAGGCAAACTGTTAGGTCCCAGGTTCGCCACCAAGAGCGGCCTGGGCACGGCCAGCGTCAGGATCGGCAAGGGCATCGTCGTCGGGGCCATCGTCGCGGTCAACGCCTTTGGCGATGTCGTGGACCCCGACACCGGCGCGATCATCGCCGGCACGCGCAAACCGCTCGTGGGGGGCTTCGCCAACACGGTCAAACTGATGCAGGGAGATCTGGGGCAGACGGTGCTGGGTTTCGCCAACACCACCATCGGCGTCGTCGCCACCAACGCCTTTCTGACCAAGGAGGGCGCGAACAAGATGGCGCAGATGGCCCAGGATGGCCTGGCGCGCACCATCCGCCCGGTGCACACCATGCTTGACGGAGACACCATCTTCGCCCTCGCCACGGGCAAGCCGCCGAAGAAGGGGAGCGGCGGCGACCCCACCGTCATCGGCACGGCGGCAGCCGAAGTGCTGGCCCAGGCCGTCGTGCGCGCCGTCCGGCAGGCAGAATCCCTGGGAGGTGTCCCATCTGCCCAAGAGCGGACGAGCACAGAGCAGCCGTAGACCACGGACGACGGACGACAGACGACGGACGACAGACCACGGACGATGGACGACAGAGAGCAGAGATCGCACTTTTTCCATAGGTCGTTGCCTATCGTCGGTGGTCGGTGATCAGGTGTCCGTGGTCCGTGGTCCGTGGTCAATGGTCCGTGGTCGGTGGTCAAAGAGGAGGTGCCCATGGATTGAAGGGAAAGGAGATCCGTAACCCCAGGTACGTAAACGTCTCATTCACCCAGGCCGGGAGAGCCGGCCCCAAGATCAAGTCAGAGATTCCTTTCCTGAGGAGGAAAAACAGCCATGGAGGAGAGAAGGTTTTCTGTACGCAAGATCGTGGTCTCCGGCGTGCTGGCAGCGATCGCGATCCTGCTGGGTTGGACACGCCTGGGGTTCATCCCCGTGCCCACTCTGGCGGGCAACGCCACCATTATGCACGTGCCGGCGATCATCGGCGGCGTGATGGAGGGCTGGCTCGTCGGCGGCATCGTCGGCACCATCTTCGGCATCTTTAGTTTCCTCCAGGCGACGACCCCGCTGTTCAAGGACCCGCTGGTCGCCATCTTCCCGCGCATCTTCATCGGCATCACCGCCTACTTTACCTATGCCGGTCTGAAGAAAGCCAACGAGTACGTCGCGCTCATCCTGGCCGCCATCGTCGGCACCCTGACCAACACCGTGCTGGTCCTGGGCATGGCCGTGATCCGCGGTTATCTGCCGCTGGCGGCAATCCCGCCGATCATCCCGCAGGCCGTCGCGGAGGTGATCATCGCCGTGATCATCACCCTCGCCGTCGTTGTGGCCTGGAAGCGCGTCGAGACCGGCCGCGGCAAGGCCAGGATGTAGTCCCGCTGCACCGCAGACCGCCAGGGCCTGTGCTCTGGCGGTCTTTTTTATTGGCAGGCGGTTGAGAGGGTAAGAACCTGCGGGATGGTTTGACACCCCTCGTAGCCAGGGTTATAATCAGCCTCCTCAAGGAGGAGCGCTGTGACCGAGTGGCCAACCGATCCTCAGCCCGGCCTGCGCGTGGGCGTGATGCTGGTCGCCGCCATTGTGCTGGTGATGGCCGGCCTGCTCGTTTGGGCCTTCACCCAACCGGTGAGCATCTGGACCTTCGTCATCGGCCTGGTGTTACTGGTCGGAGCGGCTGTCGTGACGGTCCTGGTCTACTGGCTGAACGGCCTGCTGCACTCCGGCTACACCTTCGACCGCAACGCGCTGACCATCACCTGGGGGGCGAACGAGCAGGTCATCCCCATGACGCAGATCCAGCGCGTGATGCCAGGCAGCGAAATCGCCGGGCGGGTGCGTTTCCGTGGCGTGCGCTGGCCCGGCTACTGGGTGGGTTACGGCCAGGTCGAAGGGCTGGGCCCCACACTCTTCTATGCGACCGTCTCCCCGCAGGAACAGGTGTTCATTATCACCGAAGGGCTCGCCTACGGCCTCTCCCCTGAGGAGCCGGAAGGGTTCATGCGCACGTTGCAGACCCGCCTGGAGATGGGACCCACACAGCAGGTGGAGATGTCCTCCCACGGCCCGGCCTTTCTCCAATGGGATTTCTGGCGAGACCGGTTGGGGTTGGGCCTTCTGGGGACGGCGCTGACAGCAGTACTGGCCCTCTTCGGCCTGCTGTGTGCCCGCTTCCCCGCTCTGCCTCGCCTGCTGCCGCTCCACTTCGACGCCGCTGGCCACCCCGACAGGCTTGGGCCACAGGGACAGGTCTTCTTCGTGCCGCTTATCGGGCTGATCGTGCTGCTGGCCAACGGCGGCCTGGGGGGGTGGCTGTACCGCCGAGAGCGGCTGGCTGCCTACCTGTTGTGGGGTGGCGCGGTGCTGGTCGAGGTGCTCCTGTGGGCTGCAGGTTTGGGCATCCTGGGCGCTGCCTAGCCCAAAACCGAAAGCCCCGTAAACGGCGCACCTTGAGGAGAGGATGATCCAACCGCTCAGAATCCTCAGCGGCCTGCTGCTCTCTGCAGCCATCGGCCTGCTGGCCTACCGTCGAGGGTCGCTCAGCGGCAGCGGCATGGTCGGGGCCATCCTCAGTGGCACGCTCTTCTTCGGCCTGGGGGGTTGGGAGTGGGGAGTGCTGCTGATCCTCTTCTTCGTCTCCTCGAGCCTGCTCTCCCACTACCGGGCGGGCGACAAGGCCGGCCTGGCCGAGAAGTTCGCCAAGGGGCACCGGCGGGACCTGGGCCAGGCGCTGGCCAACGCCGGCGTGGGAATGGCACTGGCCGTAGCGCGGCTATGGTGGGATCACCCCCTGCTCTTTGTGGCCTGCGCCGGGACGATGGCCGCGGTCAATGCGGACACTTGGGCCACCGAGGTGGGGGTGCTCAGCCGCCGACCGCCCCGGCTGGTCACGACCTGGCAGACGGCGGAAGTCGGCACCTCCGGCGCGGTCTCCGCGCTGGGCCTGGCAGTGGCTCTGGCCGGGGCAGCGCTGATCGGCCTGGCTGGGGGAGGAATGACACTGGCCACCGGCGCGGGAGGGCGGGCAGCCGCCGCCGTCGTGGTCGGGGCGACCGTCGGCGGCTTCATCGGCGCGCTGTTCGACAGCCTGCTGGGCGCCACCATCCAGGCCATCTACTGGTGCGAACCGTGCGGCAAGGAGACCGAGCGGCGCATCCACCGCTGCGGCCACATGACACGGCGGCTGCGTGGTCTCCCGTGGCTCGGCAACGACGGAGTGAACTTCCTTTCCTCAGTCGTCGGCGCAGCGGTGGCAGCGCTCTTGGGTTGGGCGATCCTCGGTCACAGCTTGTAGCCGATAGCGCGCAGGAAGCCCTTGCGGTGGGCGACATCCTCCGCCGATTCGACCCCCTTCGGTCGTACGCCGTCCACCACGCCGAGGATGGCGCGCCCCTCGGTGGTCTCCGCCACGATCACTTCGACGGGGTTGGCCGTGGCGCAGAAGATGCGGCAGACCTCTGGCACGGCCTTGATGGTGTTGAGCACGTTGACCGGGTAGAAGCCAGGGGCCAGGAAAACCACGAAGGAGTGGCCGGCGCCGATCTCCAACGCCGCGCGGGTGGCCAGTTCGACCATCCCCTCATCCGTGCCGCTGCAGCGCACCAGCGCCGGCCCGGAAGCCTCGCAGAAGGCCACGCCGAAGCGGATGCCCGGCACTGTGGTGACCAACGCCTCGTGGACATCCTCCACGGTCTTGATAAAGTGGCTCATCCCCAGGATGACATTGACATCTTCAGGCTTTTCCACCCTCACGCTCAGCAGTTCCATCTCTCGCCTCCAACGAGCCTGACCCTGCGGAAGGCCGGGCAGATAAGACAAGCAGCGGCGATGGAAGATGCGTCCCCATCACCGCTGCAGTCTCTGGCGCGCTTCACACTTCGGGCTTACTCAGCGTTGAGTTTCAATACTCGCTGCACGCTCTCCATCAGTTCCTGCGGGCCGAACGGCTTGGTGACGTAGTCATCCACTTTGGCGATATGCAGGCCCAACACCCGGTCAATGCTCTGAGCCTTGGCCGTCACGACGATCACGGGGATGTTCTTCAGCGTTTCGTCGGCCTTCATTTGCTGATAGACTTCCCACCCATCCATATCGGGCATCATCAGGTCCAGCAACACCAGGTCCGGCTTGACGCGGCGCACGGTCTCCAGCCCCTCGCGCCCGCCGACCGCGCCGATGAGTTCGAAGCCTTTGCGGCCCAAGATCAGGCGAACCAGGTCAATCATCTCCGGCTCGTCTTCAATACAGACGACCGTCTTGCGCGTTTCGGCCATTGTCCTCTCTCCTCTCCCGCCCGACACGTACTCAATAATAGTTTACCACCAACCCGCCGTTACGTCAAACGGCGTTGGGTAACAGACATGTTTCCATTCTGCTACAACACCCCTCTCTTGTCAAGCGGCCGAACTGGGATATACTCGCAGCAGGGAGGTAAAGATGAGCAATCTCGAACTGCTCCACAGCCTGGCGATCCAGGCCGAAAGCAAGATTCTGTTGCTGGTGCTGGACGGGCTGGGCGGCCTGCCGCTCACGCCCGACGGGCCAACAGAACTGGAAGCGGCGCGCACCCCAAACCTGGACGACCTGGCCGCCCGTTCCATCTGTGGAATGAGCACGCCGGTGGCGGCGGGCGTCACCCCGGGCAGCGGCCCCGGCCACCTGGCCCTCTTCGGCTATGACCCACTGCGCTATGAGATTGGCCGTGGGGTGCTGGAGGCGTTGGGCATCGGCTTCGACCTGCAGCCGCAGGACGTGGCCGCGCGGGGCAACTTCTGCACGCTCGACCCCGTGACGGGGGTGATCACCGACCGCCGCGCCGGACGCATCCCCAGCGAGGTGGGGGCGCGGTTGTGCGCCAAACTGCGCGCCATCCGCCTGCCCGACGTGGAGGTCTTCGTCGAACCGGTGCAGGAGTACCGCTTCGCCCTCATCCTGCGCGGCGAGGGGTTGACGGACGGCCTCACCGAGACCGACCCGCAGCGCACCGGCGTGCCGCCGTTGCCCGTGGAGCCCACCCGCCCGGAGGCAGCCCACACCGCCGACCTGTTCAACCGCTGGCTGGCCGAGGCGCGCAAGTTGCTGGCAGACGAGCATCCGGCCAACGGCTGCAACCTGCGGGGCATGGCGAAGGAGCCCGGTCTGCCCAAGATGCCCGACCTCTATCGCATGCGCTGTGCGGCCATCGCCACCTACCCGATGTACCGCGGCGTGGCCAAACTGGTCGGTATGACCGTGTTGCCCACCGGCGACACGATGGAGGACGAAGTCGTCACGCTCAAGGCCCACTGGTCGGAGTACGACTTCTTCTTCTTCCACGTGAAGAAGACCGACAGCGCCGGGGAGGATGGGGACTTCGCGCGCAAGGCGGAGGTGATCGAGCACTTCGACCACCTGCTGCCAGAGATCCTGGCGCTGCAGCCGGACGTGGTCATCGTCACCGGCGATCACTCCACTCCGGCGCTGTGGCGCTCCCACTCCTGGCATGAACTCCCGGTCCTCCTGTGGTCGAAGTTCATCCGCCCGGACGGAGTGACCGCTTTCGGGGAGCGGCCTTGTATGGCAGGCGGCCTGGGTCACATCCACCACACCGACCTGCTGCCGCTGGCGCTGGCGAACGCGGGCCGGCTGACGAAGTTTGGGGCGTAGCGAGGGCGCGGAGGCGGGGAGACGGGGGGCGCAAAGACGCAAGTTACGGTCTGCGGACTGCGCGGCGGTACCACAGGAACGAGCCCACCGTGAGAAGCGTTGTTGACCCTGCCAGAAGGCCCACAATCACCCACCCCACATCCATCCAGAAGCGCACCGGGAACAGGCGGATGAGGGTGTCCGAATAGGGGAAAGTCCACGTCCCCTCGGCAAAGAAGACCTGGTGGAAAGCGACGAAGAAGGTATCCCACTGCAGCAGCATCAGACCGCCCACCGCGATGAGCAGTCCTGCGGTGAGGAGGCTGCCCCGCAGTAGCGACGCCGGGGCGCGGGCGCGTGTGGCGGGGCGGATGGCCAGCCCCACCGTCCCGCCCACGACCAGCGCTCCCGCTGCCAGCCCTGCCCACAGCAACCCCCACAGCGCCCGTTTGACATCCACCATGTGCTGCAGTTCCCGCTCGTTGAAGGCCGGACGCCCCTCTGCCTCCAGGTCGGCCAACCGCTCGATCCCCGCGTCCGTCACCAGGTAGTCCACGCAGGCTCCCGCCAGGCGTAACCGCTCCGCTGTGGTGAATCCGTAGGGATCGGGGGGAAAGTCCGCCTTGCCGTACTCCCAGCGCAGCAGCCAGTGACCGGTGGTGATGCGCAGGCTGGCCGCCAGCAGCGTCAGCGGCAGGCTGACTACTACCACAAACATAAGCAGGCGGGGGAGAACTCGCGGGCCGCTCATCGCAGAGATTCGGTCAGGTAGGCGAGAACGACCGCGTGGGTCAGCATCTCCACCGGAGCGCGGTCGTCGGTGAGGACCAACCCCCCTGGCTCCACCGGGTGTATCTGTCCCCAGGCCTCGTCGGCGATGGACTGCAGGACGGGGTCGCCCATAAACTCCCGGTTGGCGCGCAGGTTCTCCGCCGCCGTCAGCTGCACCGTGGCGACGACGATGGCGTTGAAGGAATCCGGCACGTCCATCACGTGCACCGTGGGGAAGACCTGCAGGAGCGTGGCGACCATCGTCTCCACCAGCCGGTAGTCGCCGGTGTGGCCGACGTTGATCGCCACCACGCCGTCGTCGGTCAGATGGGCGCGCACGCTCTGGAAGAACTCCACTGTGGTCAGGTGCCAGGGGATGTAAGGCAGGCGGTAGGCGTCAATGGCCACCACGGTGTACCGATGCTCGGAGCGGTCCAGGAAGGCGCGCCCGTCGGTGACGTAGACCTGCAGGTTCGGCTCGTTCATGTCGAAGTAGGCCCGCCCCACCGCGACGATCTCCGGGTCGATCTCCACGCCGTCTATCGGGATGGGGCCGAAGAAGGCGGTGTACCGTTTCGGGATGGTGCCCCCGGCCAGGCCAATCATCGCCAGCCCCTGCACGCGGTCGGGCGTGAAGGGAGGTGGGTTGAAGAAGGGGGCGATGAGGAAGTAGTCCCATGTGCCCCAGAGCCGCACGGCGTTAGGGTTATAGATGGAGTGGACCCCCTGTCCTTCGTTGAGGTACAACTCGCGCCAGCCGTCCCGCTCGACCACCTGGATGTAGTTGTAGGCCGATTCGGTCTCGTAGATGGCCCCTGGCAGAGGTTTGATCGGCTGTCCGCGCATGAAGAAGGCCAGCAGGAGGACCAGGAGCGGCATCAAGAGGTAGAGGAGCGCCCGGCGCGGGGCGACGCGCAGCAATCCCACCAGGGCGACTGCCAGCAGGAGCAGGGAGAAGGCGACGAAGGTGTTGCGGGTGCCGAGGGTGGGGATGAGCAGGAAGACGGGGAGCAACGTCCCCAGCAGGCTGCCGGCGGTGGAGATGGCGTAGGCCCGCCCGGCGACATCCCCCGCATCTTCTACCCGCTCCAGCAGCAGGCGGATGACGAACGGGGAGACACAACCCAGAAGGGTGACCGGAACGGCGAAGAGCAGCAGGACGGCGATGAAGGGGCCGATCAGCAGGGTCAGATCGTAGGCGTAGCCGACAATACCACGGGTGGAGAGAAGGAGCACCGGCCGGGCGATGAAGGGCACCAGTCCCACCCACAGCGCGGCCCAGGCCACCACCTGGTAGAGCG
>DAOTYX010000137.1:0-5131 GCA_034434635.1 Anaerolineae bacterium
AAGTGCCAAGTCCTTGCCTCTCTCCGCCTCAGGCCATCTTGACCACGATATCACTCAGGACGTTGGCGGCCTCGTCCCCCCGGTCAGCCGCGTTGCTCAGATGGCGGTAGATCTCACGCAACTTCAACATCTCCACCACGTGTTCCACATCCCGCGGCAGACAGAAGAGCGCAGCCAACGCCTCGCGGTAGACCCATTCGACGCGGTTCTCCGTGGCTTTGGCGCGCACGGCGTGATCCTCCGCCACCCCGGGGTGGTCGGCCAGGCGCTGCACACCCAGGTGGATCTCCCGCGCCGCATCCACCAGCAGCGAGGCGATGCGCCGCAGGTAGTCGTTGGGCGGCACGCCCAGGATGCGCATCTCACCGACAGTGGTGTAGGCGTAGTCCAGCATATCGTCAATGGCGCGGGACAGCGCATGGATGTCCTCGCGGTCCAGCGGCGTGACGAAAGTATGGTTCAGCTCATCAATCAGGATGCGGCGGACCTCATCCGCCTCCTTCTCGATGCGCGTGAGTTCGTCAGCGTAGGAGGGCAGAGGTTGCTCCAGATAGGCCGCCAGAGTCTCCATCCCACGCACCGTATGTCCGGCCTGCTCCAACAGGAGCCGCAGGAATGGGTCCGGCCGGGGCCTTAACAACCGTCTCAGCCAGTTCATCATTCACTCCTCTGGTCAGGCGACGGTCACCTCGCAGATGACCACCACCTGAACAGCATATGGCACAATGCCGCCAACAGCGCGGTGACCGGGATGGTCAACAACCAGGCGGTGAGGATCTGGCGAGCCACCCCCCACCGCACCTGGTTCACTCGCTCGGCGGAGCCGACGCCAAGTATGGCTGTGCTGATGACGTGCGTGGCACTGACCGGCCCACCCAGCAAGGCCGCACTCAGGATCACCCCCGCCGCCGCGGTCTGCGCAGTGAAACTGTGAACGGGACGAATCTTGTAGAAACGGCCACCCAGGGTGCGGATGATCCGCCAGCCGCCGAGCGACGCTCCAATCGCCATCACCCCAGCGCAGACAGCGATGACCCACAGTGGGATGGTGAAGCGATCCACTACGCCGGTCGCCAGCAGAGCCATCGCGATCAAGCCCATCGTCTTCTGCGCGTCGTTGGCGCTGTGGCTCAGGGCCAGCGCCGTCATCGTCAGCGCCTGAGCCTGCCGGAAGAGGTGATTGATGCGCGGTGTGGCCCCACGCGCCAGAAACAGCACGACCTTCATCAACGCGTAGCCGACCAGCAGGCCGACGAGCGGCGAGAGGAGCAACGTCAGCAGGACCCTGGTGAGTCCCGGCAGGAGCAACGCGTCGGCGCCCTGCCCCATCACCGCCGCGCCAACCAACCCGCCGATCAGGGCGTGGGAACTGCTGGACGGCACTCCCATCCGCCAGGCCAACAAACCCCAAAGGATGGCCGCCAACAACCCGCTGAAGGCCACCGGCAGGCTGGTCGCCTGTTCTGCCAGCACCTGATGGCCAATGGTGGTCGCCACCGCCACGCCGAACAGGAAAGGGCCTGTCAGGTGGGCCAGCGCATTGAGGGCCAGCGCGCGGCGCGGCGACATCGCTCGCGAGGAGATCACCGTCGCCACGATAGTGGCACTGTCGTTGAAGCCATTCAGGAAACCGAAGGACAAGGCCACGCAGACGAAAAGCATCAATACTGGTGATGGCATAAGTCCGTCTCCCACTCATCGGGCCTCATCATACCATCGAATAGCGAAGACGCCAAGACCCCGCCTGGCCCATCACCGACCCGAAGGATGCTACGATCTCGACTTACCCCGCGGGGATTAGCTGATGCCCGATAGAGCGTTTGCCAGCATGTGGGCAGGGGGTATAATCTGGCCCGCTTCGGGAGATCGACGATGCGACCCGCCTTGCCCAGAATTCCACGTCGTTGGCTGGACCGCTGGCAGCCATCGGAGACGGTCCTGCTGAGCGGGCTGGCGCTGGTCGTTGGCCTGACCAGCGGCGTCGGCATCTGGCTATTCAAGTGGCTCATTGGCCTGATCCACTCCGCTTTCTTCGACCGGCTCAGCCTCTTCTTGGGTCACTTTGGCGGGTGGGCCGTCATGTTCCTGCCTGTGACCGGAGGGGTCGTCGTCGGCCTGATCCTGCACTTTCTGGTTGGCGAGGAACGACACCACGGAGTCGCTGGCATCATCGAGGCCGTCGCCCTGGCTGGCGGCCGGTTGCGCTACCAACGCGTCCCCCTGAAGACGGTAGCCGCTGCGGTTTCTATCGGTTCGGGGGCGTCGGTGGGGCCGGAGGACCCGTCGGTGCAGATCGGGGCCAATCTCGGTTCGATGTTCAGCCAGATTCTGCACTTGTCCGAGGAGCGGACACGGACGCTGGTAGCCGCAGGCGCGGCAGGTGCCATCGCCGCAGCGTTCAACGCGCCCATCGCTGGCGTCTTCTTCGCCCTGGAGATCGTGCTGGGCGAATTGAGCGGCGGCGCCCTGGGCGTCGTTGTGCTGGCAGCCGTGATCTCCTCCGTGTTCACGCAGGCCGTCTCGGGGGCGCAGCCAGCCTTCCGCGTCCCCGCCTACGCCTTTGGGTCGGCGTGGGAGTTGCCGTTGTACCTGGCGCTGGGGTTGCTGGCCGGGCCGATTGCTGCCCTGTATGTGCACGCGCTGTACACGGCACGGGACCTCTTCCACCGCTGGCGGGTGCCCCGCTGGATCCATCCCGCTGTGGCCGGCTTGATGGTCGGTTCAGTGGGCGTATTCCTGCCGCAGGTCTTCGGCGTGGGCTATGAAACCATCGAGGGGTTGCTGGAGACACAGGGCGAATCCACAGCACTGACGTTGTTGATCGCCCTGCTGGGGGCCAAACTGCTGCTGACAGCGGTCAGCATCGGCGGGGGCTTTGCCGGCGGCGTCTTTGCCCCCGCGCTCTTCCTCGGCGCAGCACTCGGCGCGGCATTCGGGCAGGTGGCGGATAGCCTCTTCCCCGCGTTGAACATCGCTCCCCCGGCCTTCGCTATGGTCGGTATGGCCGCTGTCCTGGCCGGGGCGGTACATGCGCCGCTCACAGCGATCCTTCTGCTCTTCGAGATGACTCGAGACTACCACATCATCTTACCGCTGATGTTTGCGGTAGTGATCAGCATGCTGACCTCGCAGGGGCTGCAGCGCGACTCGGTGTATACGCTTGCCCTGACGCGCAAGGGCATCCGCCTGGAGCGGGGACGGGATGTGGACGTGATGGAGTCAGTCACGGTGGGCGAGGTGATGTTGCACGAGACCATTACCCTTCCCCTCCATTTCCCCGTCTCCGCTCTGGCCGACAAGGTCATCCAGACAGGACGCCATGGCTTTGCCGTGTTGGACGAGAACGGGGACCTGTTCGGCATCGTCTCGGTGGAAGACTACCGCCGGGCGATGAGTGGCGAATGGGGGCCACCGGAGCGATTGACCGTGGGTGACATCGCCACGCGGGACATGATCACGGTCTTTCCCGACGAAACGGTGGGCACGGCGCTGCGGCGGATGGCCCCCCGCGACCTCTCACGGCTGCCCGTGGTGGCGCGAGACGACCCGCGCCGGCTGCTCGGCGTGGTGCGGCGCAGCGACATCGTGCGCGCCTATGACGCGGCACTGACCCACCGCACCGCGATCCGCCACCGCGCCCAGCAGGTGCGGCTGGGAGCATGGAGCGGTGTCGGGGTGGAGGAGGTCGTGGTCGAGGCGGGGGCCAGTTGTGTCGGGCTGCGCATCGCCGAGGTCGCCTGGCCGCGTGACTGCGTCATCGCCACGTTGCGGCGTGGTCGGCGCGTGCTCTTCCCCCACGGCGACACGGTGCTGATGGCCGGGGACGTTCTGGTCGCCGTGGCCGAAGAAGGGGCGCGTCAGGCCGTGCGGAGTATCTGCGCAGCCCCTCCCCAGGGTAGTGGTCACGGCTGAGGCGATTCTCCGGCCCGCTGGCTCAACAGTTCGACCAGCGGTCCGATCAGCCCGTTGAGCGTACCCCGCCCCATGCCGCCGGGACGCCCCCCGCCCGGCAGTCCTCCGCCAGCCTCGATCGTGGCGCGGATCGCCGCCCGCTGCTCGTCGGACATGTCCTGGCCGCCGGGGAAGCCGGCCGGAGGCGTGCCAGCGAAGCCTCCCGGCGGACCGCCGCCCGCCTCGACGGTAGCACGCACCGACTCCCAGTCCCCGCCTGGCATCCCCTGTCCGCCAGGCAGCCCGCCGCCAGCGGGCATGCTCACGCCGTGCTCCTGGGCCCAGGCTGCCAGGTCGTCCTGGGTGAGCTGCATGGCGGCGATGGCCGCCAGTTGCTCCGGGGTCATCGTCCGCTCGATCTGCGCCAGGACGGCGTTCACCTCCGCCTGAGCCGTCACGCCGCCCTGGAGGGCCTGCCAGAGCGGGAGGAGCGCCGCCGCCTGCTCCGGCGTGACCGCGTCTTCCGTCCCTTCCAGTTCTAACGTTCCGATGGCCAGCTGGCTGCTGACATCCAGCGCGCCGGCATACGTCGTAACGAGCACCGCGCTGGTGTAGCCGGCGCCGCCGCTCTGAGCAGGTGTGGCCTCTTCACTGCTGCCGCACCCCGCCAGCAACGCCCCGCCGAGAAGCGCGACAGCCAGAGCCATCAAGGTCAGTCCACTCAACCACTGTTTCATGCTTGCTCCTTTGATAGCCGTTTTTGTGTTGCCTTTGTGCTCTTTGTGGTTTTTTGAACTCGTCGTCACTCCCGCCGCAGCGCCTCGATCGGGTCCAGTTGCGCTGCCTTCGTGGCGGGATAGTAGCCGAAGAAGATGCCCACCACCGCCGCGGCCAGGAAGGCCAGGGGGATGGAAACCGGCACGACCTCGGTGCGCATCGAGCCCAGCGCCTCGAACAGGTACGACCCGCCCACGCCGAAGACCACGCCAATCAGTCCACCGAAGAGGCTGAGGACGACGGCTTCCAGCAGGAACTGCAGCTGCACGTCGCGCGGGCGCGCGCCCAGCGCCTGTCGCAGGCCGATCTCCCGCGTCCGTTCGGTGACGCTGACCAGCATGATGTTCATGATGCCGATTCCGCCCACCACCAGAGAGACCGCCGCCACCCAGGCCAGCAGGTTGCGGAACGTCGCCGTCGTGGAGGCTGCCGTGCTGATGATGCTGTCCTGCGTCATCAGGCT
>DAOTYX010000138.1:0-14738 GCA_034434635.1 Anaerolineae bacterium
CCCTCCCCTGCCCTCTGTCCCGCGGCTGAGCCAGACCCGCCAGCGCTTCGTCCCCATCCCCGGCAAAACCCAGAGCGACATCATCCTGGGCTACCCCGGCCCGGCGCGCAGCGAGCCGGACTTCCTGGATGCCGCCGTGTGCAACACCGTCCTGGGGGTCTTCGGCATGATGGGCCGCCTGGGGGACCGCGTGCGCGACGAGCAGGGGCTGGCCTACTACTCCTACAGTCGGCTCGAGGGGGGTCCGGGGCCAGGCGCCTGGAAGGTGATCGCCGGCGTCAACCCGGCCAACGTCGAACGGGCCGTGGAGAGCATCCGCGCGGAGATCCACCGCATCTGCCAGGAACCGGTCCCGGAGGAGGAGCTGGCGGACAGCCAGGCCTTCCTGGTGGGCAGCCTGCCGCTACGGCTGGAGACCAACGAGGGCATGGCCGCCGCCATCGTGGATATGGAGCGGTATGGCCTGGGTTTGGACTACCTGCAGCGGTACGCCGACCTGATCCGGGAGATCACGCCCGAACGGGTGCAGGAGGCGGCGCAGCGCTGGCTCGACCCGGACGCCTACGCCCTGGCCGTCGCCGGGCCGGAGTAGAGGCCCCTACTTCTCCCCCCGCGCTTCCGCCTCCAGCCGCTCGAAGAAAGCGACGGTGAAGGCGTGTCGCTCCTCGGCGATGGCCCGCCCGGTCGCCGTGGTCAGCACCTGGCGCAGACGGGAGAGTTTGACCTGGAACTCGTGGACCGGCGTGTGGCCGGCGGTGCCATCCCCCTGGGTGCTGGCTTCATCCAGGGGGGCCCAGAGCCGTTGGCCGTGCGCGCCAGCGTAGGCGAAGGCCCGCGCCACCCCTACCGCCCCCAGGGCGTCTATCTTGTCGGCGTCGAACAGGGCGCGCGCCTCAGGGCTCTGTGGCGCGGGGCCGCAGCCACGATAACGATGGGCGGCGATGGCCTCAGCCACGGCCGCCACACGTTCCGCTGGGTGCCCGGCCAGGATCTCCCGCGCCCGCTCTGCGCCAGCCAGGGCGTGGTCGGGGCCGCCAGCCTCTTCCTCCGCCCGCGCCACGTCGTGCAACAGCGCTGCCGCCCGCACGACCTCCAGGTCGCCCCCCTCCGCCCGGGCGATCCGCTCCGCCAGCGCCAGGACGCGCAGGACGTGGTCGAAATCGTGGCCGGCCCCGGCCCCCCCGTAGTAGCGACGCGCCGTCTCGACCTCGATCATCCCCCTATCCCGGCAGACGGCTGAACCAGACGGCCAGGAAGATCAACACCAGGGCCAGGAAGGCCACGGCGGCAATCAGCACCGCCGTCCGCCGCCGGACTGGCCAGGCAGGGGCGCGGCCGGTCACCCAGAGGAACAGGCCCAGCGCCAACGCGACACCCCCCAGCACACCGCCCGTATAGACCAGCGCCGTGACCATCAGCGCTGGCAGGTTCACCCGCACGATCAGCCGCCCGAACAGGGCCAGAGAATAGCGGCTGCCCAGGAAGACATACCCCATACCCAACAACAGTCCCAACAGGCTGAGAGCCACCCCCTGCCAGCGGCCAGCGCGCCGCTCCAGCCACAGCGTCACCAGCCCCAGGAGGATCAGGGCCAGGGAAAAGGTCAACACCACGATGGACAGCAACTCGATCATCGTTCACCCCCGTGCCGCCGACAGGGTCATTATACCGCAGCGGGGGAAGAGAGCAACTTTGAGCGCCCATGTTGGGCCCGACCAGGGATGTCACTGCCTGCCCCCCGCAGGCCTGGGCGCACGGGAGGGTACAGGTGGGATAGTACTCTGTTCCTATTGACGCGAAGATGGAAGGCAGGTACACTATGACTGACGCTGGAGCAGGACCCCGCCCCCTCTCCACGTCAAGGCTGTTTGTGGTTACCCTCCTTTCGCGGGCCACGGCCCCCCTCCCCGGGGGGCCGTGGTCTTTTTACAAACGGCCCCGTAGATGGCGCACAGGGATGCGCCATCTACGGGGCCGTTCGGACAGGCTCGTTGCAGAGGTCAGTCTTCCAGAAAGAGGATCCGCTCGCAGTTCCCGCAAAAGACCAGGTCGTCCTGCCGCGCCTGTTGCAGTCGCCCCGGGGGAATCTCCATCCAACATTCGCCGCAGGTCTCGTCGTGGACGCGCGCGACGGCGCTCCCTTTCTTCTCCGCCCGCAGCCGCCGGTAAGTCTTGAGATCGGCCGCAGAGATCTCCGGCAGAAGGCCGTCGCGGGCAGCGGCGAGTTCGGCCAGGCGGGCCTGCATCTGCTCCTTCTCCGCCAGCAGGCTCTGGTGAGCGGCGTTCCACTCATGCTCCGCTGCCTGCAGGCGCTCCTGGGCCTGCGCGGCGGCGTCAACAGCCTCTTCCCGCGCGATCATCGCCTCCAGCAGTTCATCTTCGGCGCTCTTCAGCCGGCGCTTCAGGGAGGCGACCTCCGCCTGCAGGTCGCTCAACTCTTTGGGATTGCGGACTGTGCCGCCATAGAGACGTTGCTCGGAAGCGGCGTGTTTCTGCTTCAGGCCGGCCACCTGCAGTTCCAGGTCCTGCTGCCGCACGGTAGCCTGGCGCAGCGCTTCGGTGGTGCGCTGCACCGCCTGACGGGCCTGCTGGAGGGCGGAGGGTTCCTTGAGAGAAGCCTCGACCTGTGCCAGCCGGCCACGCAACTTCCCTTCCTCGTCATCCAACTGCTGAAGTTGATAGAGGCGCGCTGCACGGCCCATTCTCCCTGTCCTCCCTGAAAAGAAGAGGCCCAATGCCTCGGCATTGGGCCTCACCGGTTTCACTCCGTCGCCGGCCCCGAGCCCGCAGGCTCCCCCGCGACTTCTCCTGCCTCCTGCGGCGGCTCGCCCGCAACGGGCGGGGTCGCCCGGCGGTGACGCAGGACGATGAAGACAACACCGGCGGCAATCAGGATCAACGCCACCCACTGTGCGGTAGCGAAAGGGCCGATGCGCCAGGCATCGGGGCGGAACAACTCGATCCAGAACCGCCCCAGCGGATAGCCGATCACGTAACCGGCGAAGATGTCCCCCGCGCGCAGGCGGGGGGCCAGGCGACGCGCCAGCACCACCAGCAGGACGAACAGCGCCAGGCACCACAGCGACTCGTAGAGGAAGGTAGGATGGAAGAGCGTATCGGCGGGCAGGTCGCGGTAGATCGGCAGGCGATGGGCCGCGTCAATGCGCAGGCCATACCAGGTGGAGCCGGTGGGCGGGCCATACAGTTCCTGGTTGATGAAGTTGCCCCACCGACCCAGCGCCTGGCCCAGGGCCAACCCCGGCGCGCCCAGGTCGAGCAGATCCAGGATCGAGAGGTGGTTATAGCGGGCATAGACGATGACTCCCAGAATGCCACCGACAATCGCCCCGTAGATGCCCAGGCCGCCGGTCCAGATCTTGACAATGTCCTCCGGATGGTGGCGGTACCACGGCCAGCCACAGGCGTAGCCAGCGTCGGCGGTGCAGCCGGCAGGGGTAGAGAAGACATGGTAGAGCCGCGCGCCGATGATGCCCAGGAAGACACACACGACCAACCCGTTCCAGATGTGGTCAGGGGCGATGCCCCGGCGGGGAGCCTGCCGGGCAGCGTAGACCGCCCCCAGCAGCACGCCGATCATGATGAGGACGCCATACCAGTGAATCTCGAGAAAGCCAATGCGGACGAGAACCGGACTGACAGGTGGAACCATGCCTCTTCTCCTGCAGTGTTGTGCGAGAAGATTATACCACACCCATCCCAAGCGACAAGGCCGGGCGCGTCATCACCTTTCTGACCTGCGCGGCAACGGTCGGTACCCTGCGGGAGGGTATGCAGGCAGTTACCCCCGTTTACGGAAGGGCCACGACGTATTTCATGCCGCCGGCCTGGCGCACCAGGCCCTTCAACTCCATCAGCGCCAGGGTGCTGGTGACCTGGGCGATGGGCAGCCCCGACGCCTGCCCAACCTCATCCACGTGAGTGGGTTCGGCGCTCAAACAGGCCAGGATGAGCGCTTCTATCTCAGTGGTCGGCAACAACTGGCGGGCCTGGGATTGCTCGGCCACCATCGTCAGGTTCAACTCGCGCAGGATATCCGCTGTCTCCAGCACCACCTTCGCCCCGTCCTGAATCAGGCGGTTGGTGCCGCCGCTGGTGGCGGAGAGGATGGAGCCAGGCACGGCGAAGATGTCGCGTCCCTGCTCGGCGGCGTAGTCGGCAGTGATGATCGCGCCGCTGCCGCGCCCCGCCTCGGTGATCAGCACGCCCAGGCTGAGGCCGCTGATGATGCGGTTGCGCGGGGGGAAGTTACCCGCCTCCGGCGGCGTGCCCAGGGGGTACTCGCTCACCAGCGCGCCGTGCTCCACGATGCGCCGCGCCAGATCAAGGTGCTCAGGAGGGTAGACCAGGTCCACGCCGCAGCCCAGCACGGCGATCGTGCGCCCCCCGGCCTCCAGAGCCGTGCGGTGGGCCACGCCGTCTATGCCGCGGGCCAGCCCGCTGACGATGGTGATGCCGCTGCGGGCCAGGTCGCTCACCAGACGGCGGGTGACCTCGCGGCCGTAGGCGCTGGCGCGGCGGGTGCCCACCACCGCCACCGCCCAGGCGTCTTCCGGCTCCAGATGGCCCCGGACGTAGATCAGCGGCGGCGGCGCAGGGATCTCACGCAGCAGCGAGGGGTAGTCGGGGCTGTCCCAGGTGAGCGCCTGCACGCCGGCGGCAGCGATCCGCTGCACCTCGCGCTCAAGGTCCACCCGGGCGCGGACCTCCAGCAGGTTCTCCAGCGCGCGCCGTTCCAGCCCGGCGTGGTGGAGAAGGTCAGCGGGGGCATGCCAGGCCCGCTCGATGTCGCCGCAGGCTTCGATGAGCGCGCGCAGGCGGACCGGGCCGATGCCCTGGACCAGGTTGAAGCCGATGTAGTAGCGCAATGTGTCCATCAACCGGTCTCCCCAGTATGTTCAGGTGCCAGGCACTCTTGAAGTGCCTGACACCTTCATCATCACTCTTCGCCCAGCAGTCCAGGCAGCAGGTGCACCACCATACGCCGGGCGGTCAGGTCGAGTTCCCGCACCACGTCCGTCACGGCAGGGATGAGCAGTTCGCCGCGCGGCCCGCGGAGGACGAACACGTCGTTGGCCGCAGTTTCCAGGACCTCCACCACCCGGCCCAGCGGCTCTCCCTGCTCGGTGAAGACCTCGATGCCCAGCACCTGGAAGTGGTAGTATTCCCCCTCCTCCAGGGGAACCGCAGCAGCGACGGGGATCTGCAGGAGCGCGCCGCGCAGGGCCGCAGCGGCGTCGCGGTCATCGCAGCCGGCCAGTTTGACCAACGCGCCCCCCTGCAGCAGGCGCACCCATTCCACCCGGTAGGGGCGGGCGGGGCTGCCCACGTACAGGACCTGGTGAAGGGCCAGCCGGTCGGGGAAATCGGTGAGCAGCGTGACGCGCAACACACCACGGACGCCGTGTGGGCGCAGGACGCGGCCAACTACCAAAAAGGGAGGCTCAGACGGCCGAGGCGGCGGCCCTGAGCCTCCGATCTGATGTCCTTCCGGAGAGTTATAGCCCATCCGGCGGCTAGACGATCTCGAGAGTCACCCGCTTACCCTGCTTGGCAGCAAGCACCCGGACCAGAGTGCGCATCGCGTTCGCTGTCCGTCCGCCCTTGCCGATGATGCGGCCCATGTCATCCGGGCTGACCCGTAGTTCCAGGATGAGCGAGTTCTCACCTTCGATCTCGGAGACGTGAACCTGCGACGGGTTATCAGCCAGGGCTTTGGCGATGTACTCGACCAGGTCTTTCATAGTGGACATGGGTGGTTCCTCCTTTCCCCACGTGGTAGAAGTTCCAGATCACGGATTGGGGTAGCACAAGGAACAGGCCCCGCCGCAAGGAGATGCGGATGGTACGCCTCGTCCTCCTATCCCTGATCCGCGGCCTCGGCAGATGGCTCTGGCGATGGCTCACTCGAGGCCTCTTCAATGCTCTGGACGCCTGGTGCCGGTTGGGCCGCAGGGGCTACAGCGGGACGGGCGGCGGCCGCCTCCACCTCGGCCAGCAGCGCCGCCAGCGGTTCTCCGGCCTTCAAGCGGGCCAGACGGGACAGCGTGCCCTGTTTCTCCAGCATACGCTGAAGCGATTCTGTAGGTTGAGCCCCCTGGCTGAGCCAGTAGAGCGCGCGCTCTTCGTTGATCCGCACCGTCTCCGGCGAAGTGCGCGGGTTGTAGAAACCGATCGTCTCGATGAAGCGGCCGTCGCGCGGGGCGCGTGAGTCGGCCACGACGATGCGGTAACTGGGTTGCTTCTTCGCGCCTACACGGCGCAACCTGATTTTAAGCATTTTCCTCCTGCTTCAATGTGAAATAACTACAGACCAAACATCTGCATCAGCCCGCGAGCCCCCCGTCCGCCCTTGCCCACCCGTTTCATCAGGTGTTGAATCTGGCGGAACTGATTGAGGAGGGCGTTGACCTCCTGGACGGTGGTGCCGCTGCCGCGGGCGATGCGCCGGCGACGACTACCGTTGAGCAGGCGCGGGTCGCGGCGCTCCTGCGGCGTCATCGAGAGGATGATCGCCTCCACCCGGCGCATCTGTCGCTCCGCCTCTGCGCTATCCACCGCGCCGCCCATCTGGCGCATCCCCGGCATCATCTCCAGCAACTGATCCACCGAACCCAGACGGCGCACCTGGCGAATCTGCTCCAGGAAGTCCTCCAGGGTGAAGTCAGCGCGGCGGAGTTTCTCCTCCATCCGCCGGGCCTGCTCCTGGTCGAAGGTCGTCTCCAGCCGCTCGATCAGCGTGAGCACGTCCCCCATCCCCAGGATGCGCGAGGCCATGCGGTCGGGATAGAAGGGCTCCAGGGCGTCGGCCTTCTCGCCAGTGCCGATGAACTTGACCGGGACGCCGGTCACGGCGCGCATGCTGATCGCTGCGCCGCCGCGGGCATCACCGTCCATCTTGGTGAGCACCAGGCCGGTGAGCGCCAGGCGTTGGTGGAAGCCAGTGGCGATGTTGACCGCTTCCTGGCCGGTCATCGCGTCGGCCACCAGGAGCGTCTCCACCGGCGAAACGCGGCGAGCGATGGCCTCCAGTTCGGCCATCATCTCGTCGTCCACCTGGAGCCGCCCGGCGGTGTCCAACACCACGACGTCATACCCCCGGCGGCGGGCCTCCTGCACACCACGGGCGCAGATGTCGGGCGGGCTGGGCTGGACCCCCTCGCTGTAGACCGGCAGGTTCAACTGTCGGCCCAGCACTTCCAATTGAGTCACCGCCGCGGGACGGTAGGTGTCCGCCGCGACCATCAGCGGCAGGTGACCGCTCTCCTTGAGGTGGCGAGCCAGTTTGGCCACGAAGGTCGTCTTACCGGAGCCCTGCAGGCCAACGGCCATGATGACGTAGGGCGCTGGCCCCTTCAACTCCAGCCGCCCTGGCGTCCCCAGGGTGGCGACCAACTCCTCGTAGACGATCTTGATCACCTGCTGCGCCGGGCTGAGCGCCTGGGAGACCTCCGCGCCGACGGCGCGCTCGCGCACCCGGGCGATGAAGGACTTGACGACTTTGTAATGTACGTCCGCCTCGAGCAAAGCCAGGCGGATCTCCCGCAGCACCTCATCAACATCCGCCTCGCTGAGGACGCCGCGCTTGCGCAGCCGCCGGAAGACCTCCTGGAGGCGCTGGGTCAGGTTCTCAAACATCCACCGACTGCCGAGGCGATCCTGCGTTGCGTCTCATAGATAGAAGAAGATTATAGTATAGGAGCGGGGTTTCGTCAAGTTTTGTCTCGCCCCGCGACCTGCTCCCCAAAGGCCAGCAGGGCCTGGACATCCTCCGGGGAGCGAGCCTCGGCGTAGACGCGCAGCACCGGTTCGGTACCGGAGGGACGAATGAGCAGCCAGGAGTCGTCGGCCAGCAGGTACTTGACCCCGTCGAGGGTGCGCACCTCGGTCACCGATTGGCCGGCCAGCCGGGCGGGCGACTCCTGGGTCAGCCGGGCGACCATCTCCTTCTTGGACACAGGATGGCGCAACGTCAGGTCGCGCCGGGCGTAATGGGCCGGCCCCACATCCGCCTGCAGGCGGGTGGTCAGTTCGTGCAGCGGAATCCCAGAAGCGGAGACCACCTCCAGCAGCAAGAGGCCCATCAGCACGCCATCCCCCTCCGGGATGTGGCCCTTGATGGAGAAGCCACCCGACTCCTCGCCGCCGATGAGCACGTCATCGTTGAGCATCTCGTCGGCGATGTGGTTGAAGCCCACCGGCGTCTCCACCAGCGGCAGGCCGTAACGAGCGGCCAGGCGATCCACCATGCGCGTGGTGGAGACGGTCTTCACCACCTTACCGCGCCAGCCGCGGCGCTCCACCAGGTACTGCAGCACCAGGGCGAAAGCGTGGTGGGGGTCCACGAAGTTGCCGTGGGCATCCATCGCGCCGGTGCGATCGCCATCCCCGTCCGTCGCCAACCCCAGGTCGGCCTGGTCAGCGCGGATGGCGGCGGCCAGGGCGCTGAGGTGGCGGGCGATGGGTTCAGGGTGGATGCCGCCGAAGCCGGGGTTCATCTCGCCGCGGATCTCGCGCACGCGGCAGCGGGTGCGGGCGAGCATGTCGGCGATGCACTTGCGGGCGGAGCCGTACATCGCATCGGTGACGATACGCAGTTCCCCCGCCGAGATGACGTCCAGGTCCACCAGATGGGTCAGGTGCTCGTAGTAGGGCCAGGCGGGGTCGAAACGGCGGATGAGGCCGCTGTCGAGCGCCTGCTGGTAGTCGGCCTGGCGCGGCTCGCGCCCCTCCTCCTGGTTGCGGGCCAGGTGCGCCTCGACGCGGCGGGCCTGCTCAGGCAGGGCCGAGCCGCCGAAGGCCGCCTTGAGTTTGATGCCGTTGTAGCGCGGCGGGTTGTGGCTGGCGGTGATCATCACCCCGGCAGCAGCCTTTTTGTGCACCACGGCGTAGGAGACGGCGGGGGTGGGGGCGTCGGCGCGGGTGAGATGGGCGATGATGCCATTGCCGGCCAACACCTGGGCCACGGTCGCGGCGTAACGGTCGGACAGAAAGCGGGTGTCGAAGCCGACCACCACCTCCGGGGTGGAGGCGGCGGCCTCCTCATGTACGAAGTCAGCGATGGCCTGGGCCACGCGGCGCACGTTGGCGAAGGTGAACGTATCCGAGATGACGGCGCGCCAGCCGTCGGTGCCGAACTCGATGGTCACGGGTTCCTCCTGTCATCACGTATCGCCGATCGCGACACGCGATCAAGAATCGTAGTACAGCCTGATCTCGTAGGGATGGGGACGGACGCGCACGGCGGCGTCCTGTTCCCGCAGGGCGGCAATCCATTGCTGGATCAGGTCCTCGCCGAAGACCCCACCGGCGAGCAGAAAGGCGTGGTCGGCCTGCAGGGCGTCGAGCGCATCACCCAAAGCGGTGGGCAACGGGCGGATCGTCGCGCGCTGCTCCTCGCTCCAGGCGAAGATGTTGGCGTCAATCGGCCCGAAGCCCTCGGCGCTGGGGTCGAGGCCGCGCTGGATGCCGTCCAGCCCGGCCATCAACTGCGCGGCCAGCGCCAGGTAGACGTTGCAGGTGGCGTCGGGGGGGCGGAACTCGCAGCGCACCTTGTCGGGATGGGTGGCGTAGCGGGGGATGCGCACCGCGGCGCTGCGGTTGCCCAGGGAGAAGAAGGCGTTGACCGGCGCCTCGAAGCCCGGCACCAGGCGGCGGAAGGAGTTGGTGCTGGGGTTGGTCAGCGCCAACAGCGCCGGGCCGTGCTCCAGCAACCCGGCGATGTAGGCCAACCCCGCCCGGCTGTGCAACCCATACCCCTGCGGGTCGTAGAAGACGTTACGCCCCTCCTTGAACAGATGCTGATGGAAGTGCATGCCGCTGCCGGCCTCGCCGTAGAGCGGCTTGGGCATGAAGGTGGCGGTGAAGCCGTGAGCGTGGGCGGTCATCTTGGTGACGTATTTGACCATCATCGTCGCGTCGCCGGCCTGCACCAGTCCCATCATCGGCGTCTCGATCTCGCACTGGCCGGGGCCGCCCACCTCGTGATGGTGATACTTCACCGGGATGCCCATCTGCTGCAGATGCAGCGTCATCTCGGTGCGCAGGTTGGAGAGGCTGTCCTTGGGCGGGATGGCGTGATAGCCGCCGTGGAGGGGGATGACGTGGCCGTGACCGCCAGTGTTGCCGCTGCCCCAGTCGGCCTCATCGCTCTCGATGACGTAACCGCAGCGGTTGGGGCCGTACTCGTAGGTGACGCGGCTGAAGATGTAGAACTCGAACTCCGGCCCCCACATGCTGCGGTCGGCGATGCCGGTCTGGGCCATGTACTCCTCAGCGCGGCGGGCGATGTTGCGCGGGTCGTTGGCGAAGACCGCCTTCGTGTCCGCCTCCAGGGTGTAGCAGATGAAACTGAGCGTGGGCACATCACAGAAGGGGTCGAGGAAACCGGTGCTCAGGTCGGGGACCAGCACCATATCGCCGGCCTTGACCGACTTGAGGCCCACGGCCGAACCGTCAAAACCGACCCCTTCCTCCATCAGCGCCGGGGTGAACTGGGCGATCGGCAGGGTGAGGTGATGCCAGCGACCCCACAGGTCGCTGAACTTCAGGTCCAGCATCTGGACGTCGCGCTCATGGGCGAAAGCGCTCGCTTCAGCGAATGTTGAGAACATCGCCTTTCTCCTGAACCGGGGATACTGCCCACCCTTCCACAGGTTTGGGCGCAGAGAGTACAGGGCAGGCAGTTACCAGAGTGTCTACGGCGAAACAAACTGCTCCAGCCAGCCCTCCACGTCGCTGTATGTCACCGGGCCTCCTTCCAGCCGTGTCAGCCAGTAAGGTTCGCTGTTGCTGCACTGGCGGGGATAGGAGCCATAGAAGGTCCGCGTGGCCACGGCCCGGCCGGTCTTCGGCTCCACCAGGCGCACGGTCGCCGTCAGGCGGTAACGGGTGATGTCCGGCGCGCGCTCGCCGCCGGAGCCGTAATAGGGACCGCAGACCTGCACGACCTGCTCGCCGGTGGAGACGCAGGCGACCAGTTCCGTGAAGCGCAGTCCGGTGGGATTCCACTCGGCCGGTATCTGGTACATCCAGTCGTGGACCCACCCACTGTCCCAGAGAATGACCAGCGGATTGACGCCCCCGTCGCGTTCGTAGGCGCCGGCTGTCTCCACCCCCTGCCCCCCACAGACGGGCTGCAGAGCGCTGAGGATGGTCTCCATCCGCTCGAGTTGTAAGCCGGCGATGCTGGCAGCCGACTCCAACATCTCATCGGTGAGACCGACGGCTTCGTACAGTGTGGCTCCGTCAAGCCTGGCCTGGCTCAGGTCAGCGCCGGTGAGGTTGGCGCCGTCCAGCGTCGCCCGGCTGAGCATGGCCCGAGACAGGTTGGCCTGGCGCAGGGTGGCCGAGTTCAGCAACGCGCCGGTCAGGTTGGCAGCGGAGAGGTTGGCCCCGTCCAGCCGGGCGCTGACCAGGCTGGCGTTGCTCAGATTCGTTCCGCTCAGATCGGCCCCAGAAAGGTCAATCCGATCCAGACTGGCCGCGTAGAGGGTGAGGCCGCGCAGGACAGCCCCGGTCAGGTCTTCGGCGGAGGTCAACTGCGCGGGGGTCATCGGGCTGTCGGAGAGGTTGGCGTGGGCGAAGACGGCGCCGGTCGTGTCCGCACCGACCAGATTGACGCGACGCAGGCTGGCCCCTGTCAGGTCGGCCTGGCGGAGCCGCACCTGGCTCAGGTTGGCCCCGTCCAGCACGGCGCGGGTGAGGTCAGCCGCCGTCAGGTCAGCCCTGACCAGTGTGGCGCGGCTCAGGTTGGTGGCAGAGAGGATCGCCCGGGCCAGGACCGCGCCGGTCAGGTTGGCGCCAGACAGGTCAGCGCCGCTGGCATAGACGCCCTGCAGGTTGGCCTCCGAGAGGTTCACTCCCGAAAGCGTCGCGCCGCGCAGGTCGCACCCTTCGATGTCCACACCGACCAGGCTGGCAGCGGCGGCCAGTTGCTCAGCGGTGACCCCCGTGCCGGTCAGGAAAGCCTCAGTCAGGTCAGCCCCGGTCAGGTCAGCCCCGGTCAGGTCGGCATGGATGAGGCTGGCCCCCACGAGGTTGGCGCCGGAGAAGTTCGCGGCGGTCAGGTTGGCGCTCTGGAGGCTGGCCTGAGGGAGGAGCGCGCCGCTCAGGTTGGCCCCGGAGAGGTCGGCGGCGCTAAGATCGGCCCGGCTCAGGTCGGCGCCGGAGAGGTCGGCCCCAGCGAAACGGGCGCTGCCCAGGTGGGTGTCGCTCAGGTTGATGCCAGAGAGGTCCAGAGGTTCCGCGCTGTCCGCTGCGATGCGCAGCAGGGCCTCGACCGCGTTGGGCCGGGCCGCGGGGTCGTTCAGGGCAGCGAGAACGGGGTCAAGGGCCGGCTGGCCCATCGCCGCCAGGGCCTCGATGACCGCAGAGCAGACCGTGGCGTCGGGGTCATCCAGGGCGGCAATAAGGTAAGCGGTCGCCGTCTCGCCGCCCATCTGACCCAGGCCGTTCGCCGCCGCCGCACGGGCCGATGGGTCGGCAGCGGGGTCGTTCAGCACCTGAACGAGCAACGGCATCGCTGGCTCACCGACCCGCACCAGGAGCCCGAGCACGGGGTCGCGCAGGCCAGCATAGGGGGTCCGTAACGACCAGTAGGAAGCGCCGACCAGGGCAAGGACCAGACATAGACAGAGGGCCAGACTGGCCAGCAGAACACCGCCGATCCACATTCTCCTCCTGCGCATGGTTCACCCCCTTCCGTTCTGTGGTGTGCCCCCATGTCGGGGCGCAGCGCCGCCCCTACACGACCCATCCCTACGGCGTCGGCGCATCCCGACACGTCGGCGGACGGCATCGGGATGCCGCCCCTGCGGTGTGCCCCCATGTCGGGGCGCAGCGGCGCTGCGCCCCTACTCGCCCTCTTCCAGCCCTGGCACCTCCACACGCACCACATCGCCGTGGACGTTGACGATAATCCGGAAGCCCGACATCCACAAAGCCAGGCGCATGTCCTCCGGGGGGGAAACTCCCGGTTCCAGCAACCGCTCCATGTTCTCCAGCCCCATCTCGACGGCGGCGCGGCTGAAGGGGTCGCCGCTGCCGGTCATCTGCAGCACCCCTTCAACCAGCGCGTCCTTCAGCGGCAAAAGACGCTCTTTGAGGAGAGCAATCGCCTGGCGGTCCACCGTGATCGCCTCGACGTGACGGAGGAAATCCCCGTCGGGGATGGCGTAGCAGGGTTCATCTCCCACCTGGGCCACCTGGACAGGCTGCCCCTCCTCGTTGTAGACCAGACCAGCGAAGAACGGCTGTCGCGTGCTCATCCTTCATCTCCAGAGAGCCGTGTGGCGCGCAGGAAGACGCTGGGGGTCAACTGCCACCACTCGCCGGTGCGCTGCACCGCGCGGTCGAGCGCCACCAGCAGACGGGTGGGCAGCAGCCGCTTGAGCAGCGGGTCGCGGAAATGGGAGACGGTGCGCACCCGCTCGACACGCAACCCGGCATCGGCCAGTTGCTGGCAGATCCAGCGGGGGTGGAAGTCGAAATTGAGCGGGGCAAACTCCACCGGCCGGGGGTCGAACGGCGACCAGGACTGCCGCCGCAGCAGGTAACGGAGGATGGCTTTGAGGTTCCGTTTGTTGGCGAACTCCAGCACCAGCGTGCCGCCAGGGGGCAGGAGGTGGGCAACGCCACGCAGCACCGCGGGGGCGTCGGCGGCATGGTGCAGGGTGCGGACGATGACGACGGTGTCGAACGCGCCCGCGGCGAAGGGGAGGCGGTAGAAATCCCCCTGGACGGTGCGACAGGCTGCTCCCAGCCGCTCGCGGGCCTGGAGGAGTTGGGAATGGGCGTAGTCGAACAGCGTCACCTGCTCATAACCCGTGTAGAGGTCGGCCAGACGGCCGTGGCCGGCGCCGATCTCGATCAGCCGGCGGCCGGCGGGGGGCAGGAGCGCGCGCAGCGCCACCCGCTCGACAGCGTCCTCATATTGCCGCTGGGGGGTCCAGAACTCCGTGCGGTAGCGGGAGCCCTCGTAGTCGCAGATCGGGGGCGAGGTTGGCCTGGCCGTTGCCGCGGACGGGGCAGGAGAATCGCTGGACACCCTTACCTCCCGAAGACGAGGCGGTCGGGCAGCGTGGCGAGGTAGGCGCGCAGCGGGCCGAAGACGTCGCGCAGCCGCTGCACCGCCGGGTCGAGGCCCGAGGGCCCCAACGGGATGGAGACGGGGATGCTCATCTCCACCAGGACGGTGGTGCTCACCGGGACGGTCATCTGGACGGGGATGGTCGTCTCCACCGGCACCTGGAAGTCCAGGCGGACCGGCAGCGGCGTACCGGCGGGAAGGATGACCGTCGTGCGCACCGGCACGTTGTTGAGGTAGACCACGGTGTTGGGGATCGGCGTGTCCTGGGTCAGGACGACGGTGGTATCCTGGCGCACCGGCAGGTCGAAGTCGAGCCCCAGCGGCTGATCCAGCGGCAGGTCGAAACGGATGGGGATGGGGTGCTGTACCGGCACGGTGGTCTGGATGTTGGTCTCGCTCAGCCCCAGGAAGGCGCTATCGAGGTTCGTCAGCAGCGGTTCGACGATGTCCCGCTTGGCCTGGAGGAGGGGGTTGACCGCCAGGACCAGCACCAGCACGAGAGCCAGGTTGACCAGGAATGAAAAAGGCACGGCGAAATTGACGAACGCGCGCCAGAATCGGCCCAACCGCTCTTTCATCTCCCTGCTCCTTGCTATTTTGAGTTACAGAATAGCAACAAATCACACAATTT
>DAOTYX010000139.1:0-16426 GCA_034434635.1 Anaerolineae bacterium
GCCGTCTGCGCGAACTCGACGAGCGTGTAGTCCGGCCGTTCCTGGCGCAGCACGCGGGCCGTCGCCTGGCGCAACAGCAGGTAACTGCGCAGGTAGGCCAGCGGCAGCGGGCCGGACAGCGCGCGGGCGTGGGGCACCGTCTCCAGTCGCGCGCACAGAGGCGCGGTCTCAGCGAGCAGCCGCTCCTCGCCCCGGCGCAGGCGGGCCACCAGCAGCAGGCGATGGCCCTGCCGGTGCAATGCCTCCATCAGCCGGAAGATCGCCTGTCCGCCAGCGTGGCCCACCGAGCGGGCCGGGAACTCCTTGTAGACGATCAGGATGGTGGCCATATCGGCGCAATGGGCACGCCTACTCTTCTGTCAGCGCGGTCACGACCATCTCTGGCCGGTTGCGGGTCTGTTCGTAGAAGAAGTCGGCCAGGGCGCGGGCGACCTTCTGCTCCGCGGTCGCGGCCGGAGTTCCCGGACCGAGCGACTGCATGGCGCGGCGGATCACCTCGTGCGCCTGATCGCGCATCGTCGCGTCCGTCTCGCTGGCCACGAAGCCGCGCAGCACCAGCCGCGGTGTCCCCAGCAGCGTGCCCTGCTGTGGGTTGTAGCGCAGCGCGACCACGCATACCCCCATAGTTGCCAGCGCTTCGCGTTGCCGCATCACCTCTGGGCCGATATGCCCCACCGTCGCCCCGTCCACGAAGATGTACCCGCCCGGCACCCTTTCGCCCACGCGGATACGGTCGCCCTCAAAGGTGAGGACGTAGCCGTTTTCCACCACGGCGGTGCGGTCTGCGGGGATGCCCACCTCCTGCGCCAGTCGGGCGTGTTGCTTGAGGTGGCGCAACTCGCCGTGAATGGGCACGAAGTTGCGTGGGCGGAGGATGCTGATGAGCAGTTTCTGCTCCTCCTGGCTGGCGTGACCGGAGACGTGCACCGGCATGATCGGGTCGTAGATCACGTCCGCTCCCTTCTGGAAGAGGCGATTGATCACCCGGTGGATCAGTTCCTCGTTGCCGGGGATGGTGTGGGAGGAGAGCACCACCGTGTCACCTGGCTCGATATGCAACGATGGGTGGCGTCCGATCGCCAGCCGCCCCAGCACCGCGGTCGGTTCCCCCTGCACGCCGGTGGCCAGGATCACCTGTTGGGATAGGGGCAGGTGGCCGATCTCAGAGAGCGACATCTGCATCCCTTCCGGCATGTGCAGATAGTTCAGCCGCACTGCCATCTTGACGTTCTCCGCCATCGTCGCCCCGGCGATAGCGATCTTGCGTCCGTGCCGGGCGGCTACCTCAATCACCTGCTGGATGCGCGAGATGAGCGAGGCGAAGGTGGCGATGATCACCCGGCCGGGGGCACGTCGGAACACCGCGTCCAGCGCCTCGGTGACCACCTGTTCCGACGGCGTGTGCCCCGGCTCGGTGGCGTTGGTGCTGTCGGCAAGGAGCGCCAACACCCCTCGTCCGCCGAACTCCGCCAGTTTGGGGAAGTCCGTGGGCCAGCCGTCCACCGGCGTGTAGTCGAATTTGAAGTCGCCCGAGTGGACGATCAGCCCGGCGGGAGTGGTGATCCCCAGCCCCACCGTGTCCGGGATGGAGTGACAGACATGGAAAGGCTCGACAATGAATGGGCCGAGAGAGACCGTGTCCCCTGGCGCGTAGGTGTGCAGTTTGGGCTCCTCTGGCAGGTGGGAGCGGCGGAGTTCCACCTCGATCAGGCCGCGGGTCAACCGGGTGGCGTAGATTGGAACGTTGAACTCGTGCAGGACGTAGCGCAGCGCGCCGATGTGGTCCTCGTGGCCGTGGGTGATGACGATGCCCCGCACCCACTCCTTGTGCTCGCGCAGGTAGCCGTAGTCGGGTAAGATGAAGTCCACGCCGTACATGTCCGACTCCGGGAACATCAGCCCGGCGTCCACGACCAGGATGTTGCGGCCGTATTCCAGGGCCAGCATGTTCTTGCCAACCTCGCCCAGGCCGCCCAAGGGGATGATGCGCAATTTCTCGGTCATACGCTTCCTTCCTCGTAAACAGCCGCCGCCAGGCCGGGGGTGCCGGTCTGGCGGCGTGTCTTGTGCTGCTGTGAAAACCCGCTTTCCATGCCAGGCTTATCGTAGCACGGGAGGGGGATTCTGTCAATGCGACGGGTCAACGCGCAGGCCACTTGCCACGACTACCACCCTAGGGTAAAATTGCCGCTGCTGGATTTTTGGACTGCGGCGACTGTGTCGCCGCTCTGAAAGCGCCGACTCGTCGGCGCAGTCCAAAGGCACAGTCCAAAGGCGCAGTCCAAAAGGCAGAGTGTGCGCAGTATGGGCGTGGTGGACGAGATCAAGGAGCGTCTGGACATCGTAGAGGTGATCTCCTCTTACCTGCCGCTCCAGAGGTCGGGGCGCAACTTCAAAGCGCTGTGCCCCTTCCACTCGGAGAAGACACCCTCTTTCTACGTCTTCCCGGAGGGTCAGCGCTGGCACTGTTTCGGCGCCTGCGCCGAGGGGGGGGATGTCTTCTCCTTCGTAATGAAGAAAGAGGGGTGGGACTTCCGCACCGCGCTGGAGGAACTGGCGCGACGCGCGGGGGTGGAACTGCGCCCGGCGACCCCCGCCCAGGTTCAGGAGGACGAGGAGAACCGCCGGCTGCTGGCGGCGCTGGCCGCCGCCGCCGACTACTACGCTCATCTACTGCGCCACGCCCCGGAGGCGGAGGAAGCCCGCGCCTACGTCGCCCGTCGCGGCCTGAACGAAGAGACCGTCACGCGCTTCGGTCTGGGCTTCAGCCTGCCCGGCTGGGACAGCACGCGCACCCACCTGACCGCGCAGGGCTTCACCGTGGGGGAACTGGTACGCGCCGGCCTGCTGGTCGAGAAAGAAGAAGGCGGCACCTACGACCGCTTCCGCGGGCGGCTGATGATCCCTATCCGCGACGTGCGCGGCCGGGTGATCGGCTTCGGCGCGCGCACGCTCGACCCCGACGGCGTGCCGAAGTACCTGAATTCGCCGCAGACACCCTTGTTCGACAAGGGCCGCACCCTCTACGGCCTCGACCTGGCCCGCGAGGCGATCCGTCAGGAAGACCGCGTCGTCATCGTCGAGGGGTACATGGACGTGTTGCGCGCCCATCAGGAGGGTTTCCGCAACGTGGTGGCGCAGATGGGCACTGCGCTCACCGAGACGCAGGTGCGGCTGCTGGAGCGGTACACCCGCCGCTTCATCCTGGCCCTCGACCCCGATGCCGCTGGCGTCCAGGCCACCCTGCGCGACCTGGAAGTGGCCCGCGGGGCGCTGGAACGGGAAGGGGAACCGGTCTTCAACCCGCGTGGACTGGTGGGCTTCGAGGGGCGGTTGGGAGCGGAAATCCGCATCCTCAGCCTGCCTCCCGGCTACGACCCCGACGACCTGATCGGCAGCGACCCCGCCCGCTGGGCGGCGCTGGTCGAAGGGGCAGCAACGGTGGTCGAGTTCGTCTTCCAGCGGCTGCTGCAACAGTCCGATCCGCAGGACGCCAAGGAGCGGGCACAGATCGTGGAGCGCATGCTCCCCCTCCTGCGCGACGTGGCCAATCCGGTCGAACGGGAGGCCTACGCCCAGCAGATCGCCCGCACCCTGCACATCGAGGAACGCACCCTGCTGGCCCGTCTCCACCGCGCCGAGCGGCGCGCCGCGCAGGTGAGCCAGGAGCCGATCCCCTCCGGTCAGCGCGCTGTGACCGCCGCCGATACAGAAGGGTATCTCCTCTCCCTTCTGCTCCGTCGTCCCCGGCTGTTGGAACATGTCAACGAGGCGCTGGGGGAGATCGCTCTCCTTCCGCTACACGGGCAAGACTTCACCGATCCGCTTCATCGCCTGCTGTTCGAGACCTGGCGTGCGGCAGGGGACAAAGCCGACAGCCACGAACAACTGCTGAGGGAATTGCCCCCCGTTGCCGCCGAACGGTTGGACTCGCTTCTGGGAAAATGGACCGACCTGGCAGACGAACAGTGGGTTCGCGAGGGCGTGCTGGCAGGGCTGCGTCTCCGCCTGCGTAACCTCAAGCAGTCCGAGGCCGAACTGCGAACCCTGACCCGCCAGGCGCAGGAGGAGAACCTGCCAGAGGCCGCGGAGTACGGCAAAGCCTGCCTGGAATACGCCCGCGCCATCCTGCAGATTCAGCACGCCATGACCCGCTACCGCGGCGGCGCGGTCTGGCTGATGAAGGAGACCGAGATCGACTGATTTTCTCCGCGCCCGCCGGGCCACAGTCCGGCTGATGACGCGCAGGCGGGCTGAGCAGTTACCCCGAGGGGTAATCTTTCTATACCGTCTGTGGAACAGGAGGATCGCCTGTTGATTGAACACGGGGAATCGGATTGGGAGATCGAACCGTCCGCGGAGGAGCCGCTCATCATCAAAGAGCCTACCGCTGACGAACTGGAGGAGATCGAGCATCTCCATGCCGACCTTCTCGCCGCGCAAGGGGCCGACATCGAGGACCCGGTGCGGATGTACCTGCGTGAGATCGGCCAGGTCGCGCTGTTGGCTCCAGACCAGGAAATGTGGCTCTCCACCGTCCGCGAGGCGGCGAACCTGCTGGCTGGTCACCGACAGCGCCTGGCCGGCGCAGAGGACCAGCCGCTGGGCAGGGTGTGGCAGGCGTTGGTAGAAGAGATTTACGCCCTCTGGGGGGACGTCCAACGCACCGCCAGAGCGCGCGGCATACCCACACCCGACCTGGGGCAGCTGCTGGAGGAGGCCAGCGTCCTGCGCCGCACGCGCATGCCCAGCGGCTCTTTCTACCTTTCCGGGTTCCTGGCCCAGGTGGACGTGACCCACGATGAGCAATGGGCCGAACTGACACGCCTGTTGCTGGAACTGCTGATGCACTTCTACTTGCTGCCCGACTCGACGTTGGAGGCGTTTCAGGAGTCGTGGCAGAGGCACCAGCGTCTGCCCAGCCGCCGACGACTGCTCGCTCAGCCTCCCAGTGAGGCAGTGCTGGAGATGGTCTGGTCTGACGTCGAACACCGCGCGGCAGAAGCGCAGCAGGAACTCATCCAGGCTAACCTTCGCCTGGTGGTCAACATCGCCAAGCGGTACATCGGGCAGGGAATCTCCTTCCTCGACCTGATCCAGGAGGGCAACATCGGCCTGCTGCGGGCGGTGGAGAAGTTCGACCACACCAAAGGCTTCAAGTTCTCCACCTACGCCACCTGGTGGATCCGCCAGGCGATCACCCGCGCGCTGGCCGACCAGTCGCGCACCATCCGCATTCCGGTGCACATGGTGGAAGCGATCAACCGTCTGTCGCGCGCCCGCCGCGAGTTGACCCAGGAACTGGGGCGCACCCCCTCCCCCGGGGAGATCGCCCTGCGCATGGACTTCCTGGAGCCGGGCGAGGCGGAGCAGATCAGCGCCGCCCTCCGCAACGGAGAGCGGCTGCCGCCGTTGCTGGAGCGACGTCTGCAACGCGCGGCGATCAAGGTGCAGCAGATTCTGGACCTGGCCCAGGAGCCGATGTCTTTGGAGATGCCGGTGGGGACAGAGGAGAACAGCCACCTGGCGGACTTCATCGAGGATGACACCATCCCCGCACCCGACGATGCCACTTCCCGACGGCTGCTGGAGGAGAACATCCACGCCGCCCTCGAAGTGCTCAACGACCGGGAGCGAGAGGTGCTGGAGATGCGCTACGGGCTGAAGGACGGCCGGCCGCACACGCTGGAAGAGGTCGGGCGCGCCTTCGGCGTGACGCGGGAGCGCATCCGCCAGATCGAGACCAAGGCATTGCGCAAACTGCGTCACCCCGGCCGCAGCCGCAAACTGCGGGACTTCCTGGATTGAGGTGCCTGCCCTTATGGACTTCGACTCTGATCGCGAGTTTGCCAGGAGACTGGATCAACAAGACCCCCTGGCTGCTTTCCGTCAGCGCTTCGTCATCCCCGATCCCGATCTCATCTATCTGGATGGCAACTCGCTCGGACGGCCGTGCCGGGCCTCGCTCGAGCGCCTCGAACGGTTGGGCGGCGAATGGAGCCGCGACCTGATTCGCGGCTACAACAAGGACTGGTGGCACGCCCCTGGCCGCGTCGGCGACAGGATTGGCCAACTGATCGGCGCCAGCCCCGGACAGGTGGTCGCCTGCGATACCGTCTCCATCAACCTGTTCAAACTGGCCCAGGCCGCCCTCTCGCTGTTGCCCGGCCGAAACAAGATCGTCACCGACACCCTCAATTTCCCATCCGACCTCTATATCCTGCAAGGGTTAGGGCGTCTGCTCGGCGACCAGCACACCATTGTCCGTGTCGGCTCGAAGGATGGCGACATCACCCCTGACCTGGACGCCCTGGAAGCAGCCATAGACCAATCCACGGTGCTGGTCACGCTTTCGCACGTCACCTTCAAGTCGGGCTACCTGTATGATATGGCCGCCATCACCGAACTGGCTCACAGGCGCGGCGCCCTGGTGCTGTGGGACCTGAGCCACTCGGCTGGCGCCGTGCCGGTCGCCCTCGACGAGTGCCAAGTGGATTTCGCCGTCGGCTGCACCTACAAGTACCTGAACGGCGGCCCGGGCTCGCCGGCTTTCCTCTATGTCCGCCGAGACCTGCAGGAGAAAATCGTCTCGCCCATCTGGGGTTGGTGGGCGCAAAAGGATCCCTTCGCCTTCGACCTGGACTACAGCCCTGCTCCTGGTATCTCCCGTTTCCTGACCGGCTCACAGTCCGCCCTGGCCATGCTCACGATGGAGGCCGCCCTCGAGCCGTTGCTCGAAGCCGGCATGGAGGCCATCCGGACCAAATCGCTCCTGTTGAGCGACTACCTGATCTACCTGACCGATGTCTTCCTGGCTCCGCTCGGCTTCCGGCTGGGGACGCCGCGCATCGGAGAGCAACGCGGCTCGCACGTCAGCATCCGCCACAGCGACGGTTACCGCATCAATCGGGCGTTGATCGAGGAGATGAACGTCATCCCCGATTTCCGCGAACCTGACAACCTGCGGCTGGGTCTGGCTCCTCTTTATACCAGTTTCGGGGAAGTCTGGCAGGGGGTCGATCGCATCCGACGCGTGGTCGAGGAGAAACGCTACGAGAAGTACCCGCAGGAGAAACTGACCGTTACCTGATCTGCGCCGGGCCAGGTGAGATCTATTTCGCCTGGCAGGTGGCCCGCGCTGGCTTCAGGGTTCTGGTCCTGGAAGCCCTGCCGCTGGGGCGGCTGGGGGTGCACATCGAGATCTTCTTAGAAGTTACGCAGTTGATCCTTATTGCCACGAATTGCGCGAATTTCACGGATGGAGAGAAACGAAATTCGTGTCCATTCGTGAAATTCGTAGCGAATTTCAAAGGTTTATCCGCCAACTGCGCAAGTCCTACTTCTATATGGAGCAGCGATCCTTCGTGGAGTTCGGCATACCCCTGCCGGAGGAGCCGGAACGGTTTCACCTCGAAACGGTCGGTTTCATGTGGTCGCCTGACCGCAAGGTGTGCGAGACCGTTGCCTACCCCTTCTACGTGCTCGACAAGCCCGCCTTCCATCAGCGGATGGTGAGCCATGTGCGCGACAGTGGGGGCGAGGTCTTATGAGGAAAAGTAGATGAGCGCTGAAGGGAGAACGCGGGTAGACCTGCTGGACGTCTCTGGCCTGACCTACGAGGACCGACTGACGGTCAACTCCCTGCAAGGGCTGGTGAACCGGGACGGGCCCATCCTGTTCCTGGACTACGGTGTATACGACGACCCTGGCTCGCGCCGCACCAACTCGGTCCAGATGACCGAGGAGAACTGGTTCGGCAAGTATCGCCCCTTCCTGCTTCGCAACGATCTGGACAACCTGGACTATTACCGGCAGACCTGCTCGCTGGAGGTCCAACGCCTGACCAGCCTGGAAGAGGCTATCGGCAAGTACGCCTCACGGCTGCAGGGCCTGGTGGTGTGGGACCCGGCGCTGGTCGAGTCGGTCAACCTGGCGCTCATGCTGAGCGGCCTGGAGAACCTGCTGGTCGTGCATCCCGACCGGGTGGCATGGGCGGAGGGGCTGGGCCTGCGCCTGGTGGAGGACCTGCGGGGCCGGTTCCACGACCGGGTGGCGTTGTACGGCTGGGCCTTCGAGCACCTGTTCGACCGCTGCAAGCCGGGGATGGTGGCCTGCGTCGAGCCCCAGTGGCGGCGCAGCGAGTTCTGCGACTACATTGTCCAGAACCGCCTCTTCACCTACAGTCTCTCTTCGTTCGAGAAAGGCGGGCTGAGGTCGCTGGGCCAGAAGTTGCTGCTCCTGCTGGCCGTCGGTCCGTTCGGCCTGCGCAACCTGTTGTTCGAGACGCGGTTGGACACTCTCGTCCGCCGGCTTGCCCTGGCCCTCCTGGGCTGGCGGTCGGCGGAAGTCCGCCTTTCCAACCGCATCCAGCGGGCGGTGCGCCCCCTGCCGTATCCCACGATCTTCGGCTGGCACACGGACCGCGACGATGAGTTGGCCTTCATGATGCAGGTGTCGGCCAACGGCCTGCGGCTGGCACCGGCCTTCATGGCCAGCAACTACTCCTTCCACAGCCAACTGCCGCGGAGGGTCCCGCTCCAGCAGCGCCACATCGAGCCGGCCAGCGTGCTGTTGGAGGACAAAGTCTACCTGACCTTCGTCCTTTCGGATGGCGACCAGTTGGTGCTGATGAATACCGCCGAGGTCGGCAACTGGCGGCGGCCCGAGCGGGGACAGGTGCCGTTCAACTGGGAGGTGCAGCCGCTGCTGGCCGAACTGGCCCCCGCCCTCCTCGGCTACTACTACCAGAACCTGACCGACAACGACCTGCTCGTCGCTGGCCCCTCCGGAGCGGGTTACGTCATTCCCCCGCTGGTGCCGGATCTGCGGGCCTACATGCGGGAGAGCGCCCGGCTGTGTCGCCAGGCCGACATCCGGGTGGTGACCTCCTACATCGGCGATCCCCCCCGGCGCGTCCTGCGCGAGCACGGGCAGGCAGGGGAGCCCTTCATTGGCTTCCTGGCCGGCTATTTTCACCTGGGGCGCACGCCGATGTACCTGGAGAGGGAACGCCCCTTCGTGGCCTACGTCTGGCCGCACGCGGAGCAGATCGCCTACGACAGCGACCGGGTGCTGGCGGGCGTGCGGGCGCTGGTGGAAGCGCCAGGGCCGCTCCCGCGCTTTGTCGGCGTGCACCTGTTTGCCTACAATACCACCGTCAGCGACGTCCACGCCTTCGTCCAAACCCTGGATCGGGAGCGGGTGAAGGTGGTACGGGCGGATGAGTTCCTCATCGCCGCCGCGCAGCACCTGCGCAGCGGGCTACACAACGGGAGGCAACCTTCATGAACCCCAAAGTCTCGACCCGCGTCAAGATTCTCTACGGCCTGGGCGACCTGGGCACGGCGATGCTGACCGCGACCACTCAGTTCTTCCTGATGTTCTTCTACACCGACGTGGCGCGGATCGAGCCGTCCCTGGTAGGAACCGCGCTCATGGTGGGGAAACTCACCTGGGACGCGGTCAACGATCCCCTGTTCGGCTATCTGTCCGACCGGACCCGCTCGCGCTGGGGGCGGCGGCGGCCCTACCTGCTCTTTGGCGCCATCCCCCTGGCTCTGGTGACCTGGGGTTTGTTCTCTATCCCCGCCGGTCTCACCGGCGTGACGGCCTTCCTGGTGGTGTTGTTCTCGTTCCTGCTGTTCGATACCCTCCACTCGCTGATCGCGGTGACCTATACCGCGATGACCCCCGAACTCTCTTACGACTATGACGAGCGCACCTCGATCACCACGGTGCGAGAAATCTTCACCGTGACCGGCTACATCCTGGGCGCCGCCACGACGACCGCTATCGCTGGCCTCTTCCAGAACGTGCTGGGATGGTCAGAGAACGCTGCCTACAGCGGCATGGGGGCGCTGTTCGGGTTGATCGCCGCCGCCGCGATCCTGACCACCGCCTTCGGCGTCAAGGAGCGCCCCCTTCATGAGATTCAGCCTTCCACCCTGCCACCGCTCCGCTCCTTCGTCGAGAGCCTGAAGAACAAGTCCTTCATGTGGCTGATGGGTTGCTTCGTCCTGACGAACTTCTCGTTCACGCTCCTGACCACGCTTCTGCCTTACTTCCTGACCTACCAGATGGACATGGCGGGGCAGATTCCCCTGGTGATGTTGGCCATGCTCCTGACCATCGGGCTATTCCTCTATCCGATGAAATGGCTCACCGACCGCATCGGCAAGGGGCCGGCTTACGCCGCGGGGCTGTTTCTGGCCAGCCTGGCCGTTTCGGCGACCTTCCTGCTGCCCTATGGTCCTAACCCACTGGTGTACGTCATCGCGGTGGTGGCCGGGATGGGCTTCTCGGCGCAGTGGGTCTGTCCGTGGAGCATGCTACCGGACGTGATCGAATACGACCAGGTAAGGACCGGCGAGCGGCGCGAGGGCATCTTCTACGGGATGTGGAACTTCATCACCAAGTTCACCAACGCGTTCGGGATCGCTGTCGCTGGCTGGGCGCTGGCGCTTTTCGGTTACGTGGCCAATGTCGCGCAGACCGAGCAGGCGCGGTTGGGCATCCGGCTCTTCTTCGGTCCTGTTCCGGCGCTGGTCATCCTGATCAGCCTGCCGTTGCTGGTCTGGTACCCGATCACACGCGCCAGCCATGCCGAACTGCTCGAGAGGCTAAGGCTTCAAGCCAGGGAGTAGGTCGTTTGTCAAACTGCGCGAAGCCTGGTATAATCTTCACCGTACTTTCTGAACAGTCCTCGGCCCAGGTTGCACCGAGGCTGCTTCAACCCAGGCCGACCCGGAGACAACGGTCGTGATCCGGCGCAATACGCAAGAATCCAGTTACTGGGAGAACTTCCGCGTCACAGACGAGGACCTCGAGCACCTGAGCAACGTGTTGGTCGAGGGAGAAGTCCCTCTATCGCTGGACGAGATGGCCCGCACGCTGGTGGCCTTCACCTGCCAGCGGGAGGAACAACGTATCGCCAACGAACTCTCCAAGGGCACCCTCTACCTCCCCAAGAACACCTATCAGGTCGGCGAGACGGTCATCTTCCCTCTGCTCGATTACGCCTCTGGCAGGGTCACAGCCATCCGCGATGGGCACAACCCCGAGCACGGCTCTTTCCGCGTCATCCAGGTGACTTTCCCGCGGGGCGCGCCGCGTGAGTTCGCGGCCGAGTTGGCCGAGCACCCGCTCAACCAACCCGCGCCACAATCCGAAGGGGAGCGACTGCTCACCCCCGATGAACTCTACGAGCGGTATGGGACGTATGTCCGCGCCGCCCTGAACGCCCGCCTGGAAAGCAATCCCGCTTTCATCCGCCTGGCCAATCGCTGGTTCCTGCGCGACCTGCTGGTCGAGGTCAACCAGGGTCACCTCAACCTGGCCGAGGCGGCATTGGACATGGCTGGCGGCGGTCCTCTGCCCACCGAGGCGCTGATGGACCACCTCGACTTCTCTAAAGAGGTCAAACGGCCGCTGGGCATCTTCTCCCTGAACTATGCCCTCCACGAGGACCCCCGCTTCGACGAGGTGGGGCCGGCAGGACAGGTGTTGTGGTACCTGCGTCGGCTGGAGCCGCCGGAGGTGCTCGACCCGCCCGCCTGCCTGCATCCCCAGGTCGTGGAATACGACCACCGCCTCCTGGACGAGACGATGCTCAACCTGGAGCGGACGCTGGGCGACGAGTGGTCAGAGTTGGTGGCTGTGCCAGAGGTGAAAGAGCCGGTCACCCTGACCCTCACCTACCCGCACCGCCGCTCCGGGACGCTGCCGCTCTCCCCGGCCCTGGCTACCATCTTCCCCGCCGGCCGTACGCACCGCATCCGCTTCATGTTCCGCGACAAGGACACCGGCGAAGAGATGGAAGGCTGGGTCGTACGGGAAAGGCGCTTCATCTACGGCCTGCGCGCCTGGTACGAACGATACGAGATGCCGGTGGGCGCCTATATCGAAGTCTCCCACGCCACCGAACCCGGAGTGGTGCTCATCCGCCGGCGGGCCATCCGCTCCCGCCGCGAGTGGGTGCGCGTGGCCACAGTGGCCAACGGCCGGCTGACTTTCGAGATGAGCCGCTTCCCCCTCTCCTGCGAGGCGGACGAACTGCAGCTCATCGCCGTGGCCGACCTGAACACGCTGGACGAGGTCGCCCGGCGCGTCAGCACCAGCCGCCTCTCCCTGCACGACGTGGTGGCGGAGATTCTGCCCGAACTGGCCAAACTGAGCCCGCAAGGTATGGTCCATGCCGCCACCCTCTACAGCGCGGTCAACATGGTGCTGCGCGTCCCGCCAGGGCCACTCCTGGCCGCTCTGGTGAGCGACGAGCGATACGTCTCCATGGGCAATAACTACTGGGCCTCCCGCAGCCGGGGCTCGGGCTTCTAGGTGAAGGATGAGCGAGACGAAGGTCTCTCTGGCACACCTGCGACTGGTCAAGCCGACCCTCGACACGCCGTTTCACATCCGCTATGACTGGTGGGAACAATCGGGGCAGGACCTGCGCATCGAACTGCGCGCCCATCTGTGCCCCGACCATCAGGCTGTGTACCGCGATCATTTCGATACCGAGGTGATTGACTGGGTGGACGAGCGGACAGGAGAGGTGACGCGGGTGGACGGCCTGCAGCACATCATCCGCGAGCACTGCAGCCAACAGCCTGGCTATCTGGGAGAGAACGTCTCGCTGGTGGACGCGGTCTTCCGCGTCTTCCTGGCCAACGGCAACCAACCGCTGACCTGCTACGAACTGGCCAACCTCACGGGCCGGCCAGCGGAGAAGATCCTGCGTACCCTTTCCGGCGAGCGCGTCTATAAGGGGCTGCGCCCGGCAGCCCAGCGCTGACGCGCGCTCAATGAGCGCCCCCCGCGGGAAAACCCGTAGCCGACGCATCCCCATGCGTCGGCGGACGGCACCCAGACGCCGCCACCACACCCGACAGGAGTCGCCCGCAGTCTCAACCACCCCGCCGCCCTAGCGCAGCGCCTCCAGCAGCCGCTCCACCTGGTAGCCAGAGGCCTCCCCGGCGCGTAACAGCGCCCGCAGCAGGTCATACCCGGCGAGGATCTCCTTCTCTACCTCCGCCGCCGGACGATCCGGATCGGCGGTAGCCGTGACCGCGGTCAACAACAGCAGCCAGCCTCCCAGCCGCTCGAAAGCCTCTTTGTTGAACCACAGGACACCCCGGTACCGGTTGACCCCCAGGAAGCGCCGTACCTCCTCATCCTGCAACCAGGATTCGACCAACGAGGCCAGGCGGTTCAGCGGCACAGGATGGGTCAGGCTTTCCTGGTGACTCACCAGCAGGCGCAGCGTCGCCAACCCCTGCCAGGCAGCCCCTTCGTCCCAGCCCAGTTCGATCAGCCCTTCCGCCAGAGACTGACCCAGCCGCCACTCGTCGAGCCAGGCGCGGGAGAGGGCAGCAGGATCGCCCGCGTCCACCACGCGCCCCAGGTCGTGGGTGAACAGCCAGCCCAGCAGCACCGGCCAGGTCTCCGGGTCGTCGAGGTGGGCGCGGATGAGCCGGGCGGCCTGACGGAGTTTGCGCGAGCGCGACGGGGCCAGGCGGCTCTCCAGGACCGGCAACGCCAGCGCCGCCGCCACCTCCTGACGAGCCTGGCGGGCCAGCGGGACTATGTCCCCGTCGCTGCTGGTCAGCCGCTGCACCTGACCGAACAGGTCAGCCGCCCCCGCCTCCATCTCGTCCAGCAGGCGCTCATCAGGGGACTGGTCGGGCTGGCTGACGCGGGCCGCCAGCAGGCGACGCAACCCCTCCGCGCCGACCAGCGGGCGGAACGAGCGGTGCAGCGGTTCGAGGAAGAGCGCACGCATGGCCTCCTCAATGCTGGGCACGCCGCGCCCGTTCAGGTAGGCCGCCAGGCGGGCGTAAGGCTGTCCCACGCTGTCCTGCACCTGACGGAAGTCGAGGAAGACGTGACAGCGGTAGGCCCCCAGTTCGACGTACAGGCCGTGCTGCCACAGATCACGGTTACTGCGGATGTACTCCAGCCCGCTGAGCAGGTCGCGGAAGATGGTGAAGGTGTTGGGGTCATCCTGCAGATCCAACCCCTGGGCGAGGCTCTGCTGTACCAGCGTGCCGCTTCCGCTCCCCACGCCAGCGCGGTAGGCCACAGAGGTGCGCACCCAGCCGCGCGCCTCGGCGTACCGGTTGTGGTAGACCACCAGCGCGCGCTCCTCGCCCACACGGTTGGAGTAGGCGAAGACATCCTCGTTGACGTGTCCCTCAGGGGTGACCAGGTCATAGAGCAGGAAGTGCTCCACCTCGGCGAACAGGTAGCGACGGCGCAACAACGGGAAGATCTCCCGCTCATGCCGCTCAATCAGATAGCCGTCGGGCTGTTCGTCCCAGTAGGCGCGGCGGTACTCCATGCCGTACTTCTCGGCGAAGCCCTCGATCTGGCCGTGGCCGAACATCGGCAGGCCGGGCATCGTCGCCATCATCGTGCAGATGCCGAAGTACTTGTCCCCCTTGCCGAACTGGTCCACGGCGGTGCGCTCGTCGGGGTTGTTCATGAAGTTGACAAACCGCTTGAGGATGCGCGGGTCGAACTCCAGGGTGTTCTTGATGACCAGGCGGTAGTTGGCGTTCTGCTCATCGCGCAGCATGTTCATGAAAGCGCTGTTGTAGACGCGGTGCATCCCCAACGTGCGCACGAAGTACCCCTCCATCAGCCAGAAGGCCTCGGCCAGCAGCAGCGTGTCGGGCGCCTCCTGGGCGACACGGTCCACCACCTCCCGCCAGAACTCCTGGGGCATCACCGCGTCGAACTGCTCACGGGTCATGCCGTGCTCGGCGCGGGAGGGGATCGCCCCGCCGCTGCCTGGTTCGGGGAACCACAGCCGCTGGTAGTGCTTCTTCGTCAGCGTCATCGCCGCGTCGAAGCGGATGATGGGGAACTGGCGGGCCACGTGCAGGATGGTCTGAATGACCGCCTCGCGCACCTCCGGCCGGCGGTAGTCGAGTTGGGCGGTGTCATTCCAGGGCATGCTGGTGCCGTCGTTGCCGTGGTAGATGTAGCGGGCCTGGCCGGTCCAGCGGTCCACCCGCTTGAAGACCACCGCCGCGTCGGAGCGGGTGTAGTAGTGATCCTCCAGGTAGATGCCCACCCGCTCGTCCCACGACAGGTCGGGGCCGTTGAAGGAGTAGGTGGGAAAGGGGCTTTCGTCCAGAGAGATGAACCAGTCGGGGTGCTCGATCACCCAGCGGGAGTCAATGCCCATGTGGTTGGGCACCATGTCGCTGGCCAGGCGGATGCCACGCTGAGCCGCGCGGTGACGCAGCGCGGCGTAGGCCTCCTCGCCGCCCAGGTCGGCGGCGATCTGGTAGTCGAACAGCGAGTAGGCGGAGGCGACCGCTTCGGGGTTGCCGCACAGTTGCTTGATGCGCTGCGAGGCGCGGCTGCGTTCCCACAGGCCGATCAGCCACAGGCCGGTGAAGCCCCACTGCGCCAGGCGGTCCAGTTCCTCATCCGGCACCTGGTCGAGGCGAGTGATGGGACGCCCGTAGCGGCGGGACAACTGATCGAGCCACACGTAGGTGTTCTTCGCCATCAACACCAGCTGCGGCATCCAGTCCCGGTCGGGGCTGAACCGCTCCGCCTCCAGAGCGAGCCCGGTGAAGTCGTAGACCCGCGCCGGGCCCGGGCCGGTGAAAGCGAATCGCTCCTCCTCCGCCAGCAGGTCCAGGCCGCCGAGCAGCCGGTAGAGGTAGCGGCCCAGCAGGTAGCCCCAGCGCTGGCGGATGTACTCCAGTTGTCCCTGCAGGGAGTGGGGCACGGCGACGGCCGGGCTGCGCAGCATATCCACCAGGCTCTGGTTATCCGGGCCGAAGCCGGGCTGGGTGGCGAAGAAGGCGCGCAGGCCAGCGATCAGCGCCGGATAGGCGGTCTCCCGGCCCAATGCGGTGTCGTCGAACAGTTCCTGGAACGGCGCGAAGGCCGGGTTGGCGTTCGCCAGCCACAGGAGGAGCAGTTCCTCCAGCGCCTGCTGCCGATGAGAGATGCCGTCGGTCTCGCCGGACAGGTAATCGTCCGGGGAGAGGAGGCCACGATAGACCGGAACGGGCGGGAACTCGTCCACGAAGCGGCGCAGCACACCATCTATTGCGTCCCGTCCCAGCCGCTCGTCCAGCCATTCCAGCGCCTGCGCCAGCGCCTGGGGGTTGCGCTGCTGGCGGTAGAGGGCCGCCACCCAGTGCAGCAGTTCGTCAATCAGCCCCATGGCGTTGATCTGCCCGGCGCGCACAGCCCGCTCTGGGAAACGCAGCAGGTCGCGTCGCTCGTTCATGCGCTGGGCGAAGGTGCGCACGGCGTGGAAGTTGGCGAAGATGACGTTGCCGCTCAGCGAGAACAGCGCTTCGTCGAAGCGGTAGCGGTCCCGCGCCTGACGGGAGATGTGAAACTCCATGCTCACGGCTATCTTGGCTCGCATTATGGCTCCTGTCGAGTTGCGGCTGAGCCG
>DAOTYX010000140.1:0-4232 GCA_034434635.1 Anaerolineae bacterium
TGGCCGGCTGTGCTGCGCCTGCGGATGCCTGGGAGCGGGTGCAGCAGAGCGGGGTGTTGCGGGTGGGGATGGACGCCAGTTTCCTGCCGTTCGAGTTCGTGGATGAGGAGGGCAGCCTGGTCGGCTTCGATGTGGATCTTGCCCGTGAGATCGCGGCGCGGCTGGGGGTGGAGGCGGTGTTCGTCGCCAACCTGCCCTACGACGGCCTCTATGACGCCCTCACCGCCGGTCAGGTGGACGTGGTGATCTCCGCCCTCTATCTGGACCCGGAGCGGGAGGGGGCCTTCGCCTACTCGACTCCCTACTTCAATGCCGGGCAGGTGTTGGTGGTGGCAGAGGGGACGGAAGGGATCGTGGCGGTGGATGACCTGGCCGGGCGGACGGTGGCGGTGGAGTTCGGCAGCGCGGGGGACGTGGAGGCGCGCCAGCTGAGCGGTGTCACGGTGCTTCCCTGCGAGACCGCAGCCGACGCGCTGGCGCAGGTGGCCGCCGGTCGGGCGGATGTGGCGCTGGTGGACCACCTCTCGGCCCTGACCGGCGGGGCAGGCGCAGGGGGCGGCCTGCGGATTGTCGGGCCGCCGGTGACGGACGAGCCCTACGCTGCGGCGGTGCGGCGGGAGAGCCGGGGGCTGCTGCGCGCCATCAACGAGGCCCTGGCGCAGATGGCCGCAGACGGTACCCTCGACTGTCTGGAACGGGAGTGGTTCTCGCCCTGACCCTCTACGGCCACAGCGGGAGCATCACCACCTGGATCGCGCGCACCAGGATAGTCTGCAGCGCGGGTGGGGCGAGGACGAGCAGGAAAGCGTAGACGAGCAACCCTCCCAGCAGTGTCACGCCGATGAGTCCGCTTGTCCTTCCTGGCGACCGGAGGCCGTGGGCGGTCTGCATTGCCTGCCGGAGCAGGCTGATGCTGTAGAAGTAGAGCAACCCTACCACGATCCCCGCGCTCAGCGGGACCGGGATCGTCGGCACCAGGCGGATGATGACCCACCACAGCAGCCCCACGATTGCTGCGACAGGCATCCAGGCGGAGATCGCCACAGCCACCAGGTAGGCGTGGACGCGGAACTCTCCCAACCCCACCTCTCCGTGGACGATCCAGCGCGTGATCAGGGTCAGGACCGGCCATGCGGCCAGGCCCAAGACCAGCAGGATCAGTTGTTCAGACAGGAAGGCCGCCGTGAGCCGGTCCAGCAGGCGCAGTGACAGCATCCGGTCGGCGGCGATGGTGGCCAGCCCAAGCGTGCCCGCGGCGCGCAGCATGTTGAGCGCCAGGGCGCCCAGGACGATCGCCAGGATCGCCCGCTGCGGCGAGGCCAGGGCCACCTCTGGCACAAAGACGTGTTCCAGGTCCAGGCGGATGGCGCTGCCCCAGGGGCGGGTCAGGGAGGGGCGTTTCCCCCACCCGGCCCGCACCTCCTTGCGGGCCAGTTTGGCGACATCCAGCGGTTCCAGCGGCGCCGCGCAGCGATTGCACAGGTAGGCCCAGCCGGGGTTGGTGGTGCCGCAGCGCGGGCAGGTGCGTTGAGGCTGTGCGGCGAGAGACAGGCGGTCATCCTCCGCTCCGGCCATCCAGGGAGCGCGCGCCGCCAGGTACTCGTACCCTGGCCGCAGGTGACCGAGGAAGGAGAGCCCCTGACGCGCGAAGGAGTTGGAAGGGTTGATCTCCAGCACCCGTCGCAGGCATTCCCTCTGGTTTTCCACCCCTTCCACCACCGCGCTCAACCACAGCCAGGCGCGCTCGTTCTGTGGATCGCTCAGCACGGCCTGGCGGAGCAACTCCTCCGCTTCTTCTTTGTGCTCCAGCCTGGCCTCGGTCACGCCTCGTTGGACCAGGCGTTCGACCTCTCGTTTGCTCATCGTGCTGGCTCCGCCGTCAGTTCAACACGTGCACCTGGGGCTTGAGCGGGATACGGTCAATGATCTCGGTCAGGTCCTCCGGGGTGATCTGGTCGTCGGGCTTGTCAATCAGGCAGCGGCACACCCCTTCCATCACGTTCGTCCCGAACGACCGGCCGGCCAGACGGGGGGTCGTGGTCACCAGGATGTGCAGGTGACGCTTCTGCAACTCCTCGACGTTCTTTGGTGTGGTGGTGTTGGTGATGATGATCTTGCCGCTCAGGTCGTCGGGCAGGTGTGACCAGACCTGCAGGAAGTCTCCGGCGATGACGTCGGCCTCCTCGTAGAAGCGGCTGTACTTCTTGGAAGGCTCCTTTTCCTGCTCCTCGCCCAGGGGGTAGAACCAGCGGTAGGGCAGGCGGGTGATGATGGGCAGCAAGAGCGCTGCGACGATGTGGATGGTGCGCAGGCTGTGGATGGGGAGGGGGATGTCGAGGGCGAACATGAAGTCGCCGAAGGTCATCTGACAACCGGCCTCCGCCAGCCCCCGCGCCAGCCCGTAGCGGTCCACGGCGGTGGTGCTCAGCGCCTTCTTGCCGCGCAGTTCGATCCCGTGTTCGCGGAGTGACTGAACGGCGCGAGGCTCCAGGATGTGTTTGATGCCGTTGCCGTCGGCCAGTTTGGAGACCTTGACGACCTCTCGGATGCGCATGATCTCGCGGAAGTAGTAGCGGCGGTTGTTGACCAGCAGGTAGAACTCCGCCCCGCCCACCCCCAGGGCGTCCATCACGCCGTCGTTCTGGCGGTAGAGTTCGAGCGCCTTCTCGAAGTCGCCGTCGGTGCCCTGGCGGCTGATCCAGAACTGCTCCCCCAGGAACTCCGCCTCTGCGGTGTGATCACGGGTGGACGAGCCGGTGCTGATGCTGAGCACTTTCTTCATCGCTCCTCCCTAGACTTGGATTACGGGTTGTGTGGCACGAAACACGCAACACGTAACACGTAAAACGGAAAACGTAAAACGGAAAACGGAAAACGTAAAACGGACTACGCCCCATCCCTCGGGCTCTGAAGGGCGTCTTTCAGTGCGTAGGCGAGCCGCTCCAGGGTCGGTGGCTTGGCCAGCCAGGAGGTCATCCCCTCGGCGCGTAGTGTCTCCAGTTCCTTCTCCAGTGGGTGGCCGGTGAGCAGGATCACCGGTGTCTGCCAGCCCATTTCTCGCAGCGCGTGGAGCAGGGCGATGCCCCCCATCTCCGGCATGACCACGTCGCTCAGCACCAGCGCGACTGCTTCTCCCAGTTCTTCTATCTTCGCCAGCGCCTGCCGACCGTTGGTCGCAGCCAGCGGTCGGTAGTTCAACTGCTCGAGGCCGGCGACCAGGGCAGCCCGCACTGCCTCTGCATCCTCCACGACCAGAACTGTCTCGCCGTGGCCGAGGGGAAGGCCGGAGACCTCCGGCGGGGACGGCTCAGCCGGGGGGATGGTCAGCGCGGGCAGGTAGATGGTGAATGTCGTCCCCACGCCCACCTGGCTCTCCACGCTGATGCGGCCCTCGTGCTGGCTGACGATGCCGTACACCTGGGCCAACCCCAATCCACTGCCCTTGCCCGGCCCCTTGGTGGTGAAGAAGGGCTCGAAAATGCGCGGCAGCACCTCCGGCGGGATGCCGGTGCCGGTGTCCGTCATCCGCACGACGATCCAGTCGCCCGGCTTCATCTCCGGCAGGAGGGGGGATTGACCCGGCCCGATGGTGATCCGCTCCAGCCCGATATGCAGGTCGCCGCCTTCCGGCATGGCATCCCGCGCGTTGACCGCCAGGTTGGTGACCATCTGCCGAATGCGCGTCGGGTCGGCATGCACGATGTATTCGTCCTGCCCGTTGATCAGCGAGATTTCGATGTTCTCGGGCAGCGTGTGCTTCAGCAGTTTGACGTGCTCCTTGAGCAACGGCAGCAGGTCGAGCGGCTGTCGCTCCAGCACCGCGCGACGGCTGAAGTCGAGGATCTGCTCGATCAGCCGGGTGGCGTGCCAGCCCTGCTGGCTGATGACCTGCACGCGCTCGCGGTCCCGGTCAGATAGTCCCTCTGAGTGCTCGAGCATGCGCGCGTAGAGAATGATGGCGGTCATCAGGTTGTTGAAGTCGTGGGCGATGCCAGCGGCCAGTTCGCCCACAGCCGCCAGTCGCTCCTGTTGCTGGAGTTGGGCGCGTGCCTCCCGTTCGCGGGTCACGTCGCTGGTCACCAGGACCCAGAACTCGGGCTCGGGGCCGTTCTCCATCGGGCGGGCGATGACCTCGAAAACACGCCCGTTGGCCCTGACCTCGTGCCACAGCCCTTTGGTGGGGGGCGAGGTGAGCAGTTCGCTGAGCGGCCGGTCGCCCAGGCGGGTGATGA
>DAOTYX010000141.1:0-11254 GCA_034434635.1 Anaerolineae bacterium
CAGGTGACGATCATCGCCGGCACCATCGTCTACGACGGCCTGCCTCAGGCCAGCCCGTTCACCGTAAGCGAACCGTCTCTGTTGACCGGCGTGACGCTGAACTACGTGGCGGACCCGCAGGGGGATGCGGAACCTGAGCGGCTGCGTGTGCGCGTCGCGGCGGATGCTTCCGCTCAGCAGGTGCTGGCCGAAGCGACGCAGGAGGTCGCTGCTCCGGCTGGCACTCACGGAGCGGCAGTGTCCTTCTCACTGCCGGCAGCCTCCTTGGCGCCTGGTACCACCTACTACCTCGTCGTCGAGTCACTGGACGGCGGGCCGGTGCAACTGTTCAGTTCCGTGCTGGCCGGCGAGCATTGGGACTGGGGGCCGCCGTTGCGGGTGGATGGCCATGACCCGTTCGGCGGGATGTATCGCGGCCTCTCGACCAGTTCCGACGGCGCCCTGCAACTCTATCACGATGACACCGTCGAGAAGCGGGAGCAGTTGCTCGACTGGCTGGACGAGGCGGACTACATCATCATCGGCAGTAACCGTCTCTACGCCTCGATCCCGCGCCTGCCCACCCGCTACCCGTTGACCATCGCCTATTATCAGGCGCTGTTCAGCGGCGAACTGGGCTTCGAATTGGTGGCTGACTTCACCTCGCCGATGGCGCTGGGACCGATCCAGTTCCCTGACCAGGAGGAGCCGTTCACCATCCCGGAGGCGCCCTACGAGTACAGCCCCTTCCCGCTGCGTGTCCAACTGCCCCCAGCGGAGGAGGCCTTCAGCGTCTACGATCATCCGCGGGTGCTCATCTTCCGCAAGACCGCTGCCTACTCGCGGGCGCGGGCGGAGGCGCTGCTGCCCGTCTCGCTGCTGGAGGGGGTGGAATGGGTGACGCCGCGGGATGTCACCTACGGCCGCCAGAGGCGGGACGCGATGCTGGACGAGGAGACCTGGGCCGAGCAGCGGGCCGGCGGCACCTGGTCGCAGATGTTCGACCGGCAGAGCCTGGTCAACCGCTCCGGACTGGCGGCCGCGCTGGTCTGGTACCTGACGGCTGCCCTGCTGGGCTGGCTGGTCTTTCCCATCCTGTCTGTCGCGCTCTCCCGCCTGCGCGACCGCGGCTACGGCCTGGCGCGACCCGTGGGGCTGCTGGTGGTGGGCTACCTGACCTGGATCGCGGCCAGCCTTCACTTCCTGCCCAACACGCGCGCCACCATCCTGCTGGTGTTCGCTGTGCTGGCGGTGACCGGCGGGATGACCGCCTGGTTGCGCCGCAAACCGCTGGGTGACTACTTGCGCGCCCACTGGCGGCTGCTGCTGGTTGAGGAGGGGCTGTTCCTGCTGCTGTTCGCCTTCTGGACGTGGGTCCGCTCGCTCAACCCCGACCTGTGGCACCCGGTCGTCGGCGGTGAGAAGCCGATGGACTTCGCCTACCTGAATGCGGTCATCCGCTCCACCTGGTTCCCGCCCTATGACCCCTGGCTGGCGGGGGGCTACCTCAACTACTACTACTTCGGCTTCGTGCTGGTGGGGACGATGGCCAAACTCACTGCGATCATGCCTTCCGTGGCCTACAATCTGGCCATCGCTTTCTTCTTCGCGCTCACCGGCGGGACGGCCTTCACGGTGGCCTTCAACCTGTCGGATAGTGACAGTCACCCTCGGCGCGCCTGCGTCGCCGGTCTGCTGGCGGTGCTGTTCATGCTGGTGCTGGGCAATCTGGGAGAAGTGCGCGTGCTGCTGGTTGCCTTCCGCACCCTGGGCGGGCCGCTCCCCTTCGAGAGCACCATCCCAGGGCTGCCTCAACTGGCGCAGGCGGCGCGGGGACTGTGGCAGGTCATCCGCGGGGCATCGCTGCCCATCCGCCCGGAGACGCCGTATTGGGACCCCACGCGCATGCTGCCGTCGCCGGCCTTTGCTGAGTTCCCCGCCTTCACGTTTCTCTACGGCGACCCGCATGCGCACATGTTCGCCCTGCCCTACACGGTGGTCATGCTGGGGCTGGCGCTGAACTGGACACGCGGACAACGCGGCGGCGCGCAACTGCTGTCGTTGCTTCTGGGGGCGCTGGTGGTCGGCAGCCTGTTCGCGGGCAACTCCTGGGACTATCCCACGTATTTGTTGGTCGGCGTGGCTGGCCTGGCGCTGGGAGAGGTGGTCTCAGGTTACAAGGTTTCAGGTTTCAGGTTCGAACCTGCAACCTCCAACCTGAAACCTGAAACCCTGAGACCTGAAACCCACCCCCTCTTGTCCTGGCTATGGCAGAGCGCTCTTCTGGGTGGGCTGAGCATGTTGCTGTTCCGGCCCTACATCCAGAACTACATCCCCGCTGTCAGCGGGTTGAGCCGCTGGAGCAGCGATCGCATCCCGCTGGACATCTACCTGCTGCTGATCGGCCAGTTCCTGTTCCCGCTGCTCACGCTGCTGATTGTCGAGGCGGGGCAGGTGGTGCGCCCGCTGTGGCGCGCGGAGGGATGGCCTTTTCGCGTCTCTCTGGCCCTTATCGCTGCCGGGCTCCTGTTCACCGCTGTGATCGTGGGACAGTACGTGCCCGCTGCTGCGGTGGCCATCCCGGTCTGCGCCGTGGCTCTGGCCTTGCTGTTCGAGAGGGAGGCCCCTGTCGAGCACCGCCTGGTGTGGTTCCTGCTGGCGTTGGCGCTGGGACTCACCCTGGCGGTCGAACTGGTGGCCGTGGGCGGCGACCGCATGAACACCGTCTTCAAGTTCTACTACCAGGTGTGGACCTTCCTGGCGCTGACCTCGGCGGCAGCGCTGGTCTGGCTATGGGAGCGGATGGAAGGCTGGCCGCAGGAGTGGCGGAGCGCCTGGCGGTGGGCGATGGGGGTACTGCTCTTCGTGATGGCTCTCTTCCCGGCGATGTCAATTCCGTCCAAGGTTCACGATCGTTTCACCGATGCCACCGGCCAGACCCTGGACGGGATGGCCTACATGCGCTACAGTCGCACCGGAGACCCGCGCGGCGACGTGGACATTGGTCCGGACTACGCTGCCATCGTCTGGTTGCAGGAGAACGTGGAGGGTTCACCGGTCATTATGGAGGGGTTGGGCGCCTATGAGTACCTGTGGGGCAGCCGCGTCTCCATCTACACCGGCCTGCCAGCGGTGGTGGGCTGGCGCTGGCATCAGGTGCAGCAGCGCATGGCCGGCGCCCCCGGGGTTGTCGAGCAGCGGCAGGCGGACGTGAACGAGTGCTACACGACGACCGACGCTGCTCGCGCCTGGGCCATCCTGCGCCAGTATGACGTGCGTTACGTCTATGTGGGTCCCTACGAGCGTCTCTACTACCCTGCCGAGGGGCTGGTCAAGTTCGACCAGATGGCCGCCGACGGCCTGCTGCGCGTGGTGTACGACGGCGGGGGAGTGCGCATCTACGAGCGGATGGAATAGGGGCGGAGCATCATGCGAGGCTCCGCCTCTACTTCTCCATGGCCGCCAGGGCGGTGTAGGCCGGGCGGAGCCGTGTCTCCGGCCAGCCGGGCTCGGTGATCGCCCACCAGTACTGCTCGTCCTCGCTGGTCCAGAACGGATTGGCCAGTGTCAGCACGAACATGGGCCCGATCCACGGCCGCCAGTGTTCCCGCGCATAGCGGAACGCCCGCACCAGGTAATCGGCTTTCTGCTCCTCGGTCACCGCGAACCAGGCGTAGTCGGCGTTGTGCGGGTCGCTGGTCCAGCCCATCTCCAGGATCGCCACCTGCTTGTCGGCGTCCCCGTAGCGCACCATGACCGCGCGCATGTCCTCGACGTGACGGAAGCAGAAGAAGCGCTGGCCGCCGTAGTAGGGGTTCGTGGCCGCCTCGGCGGGCGAGAGTTCCGGCGGAGCGCGGTACCCGGGAGCATGAAGGCCCAGCAGGTCGAAGTAGGGAGCCGCCCCGGCCTCGTATAGCGCGGTCAGATAGATGACGTCGGGCACGGCCTCCGGCAGGCCCGTGCCGGTGGGGGCCAGTCCGGCGGAGATGACCAACACGTCGGGGTCGGCCTGCTTGATCGCCAGGTAGCAGGCCCGCAGCAGCCGGACGTACCCCTCGGCGTTCGGCGGCTGTCCGCCCCACTCCCGCGCCAGGTTCGGTTCGTTCCACACCTGATAGGCGCGCACCTGACCGCGGTAGCGGGCCGCGACCGCGCCGCAGAAATGGGCGAACTCCTCCGGCTCCACCGGCACCGTCGGGTCCGCTGATGGCTCGACCCAGTCCGGCAGGGGCAGGCCGTTCAGCCGCAACAGCACGTTCAGGCCGCGCGCGCGCGCCTGCTCGACGATAAAGTCCACCTTCGGCCAGTCGAAGCGGTCACGGCGGATGCCCTCCAGGTCGCGCCAGGCGATGGATTGCTTCACCCAGGTGAAACCGGCGTCGGCGATGAGCGACAGGTCCCGCTCGGCGATGTTCCAGTCCCACCACAGGAAGGCCTGCATGCCGTAGTCGGGCGAGGCCAGCCGGGCGCGCGGCCAGGGAGTGGGGGATGGGGTAGGGGAAGAGGCCGGCTGCGGGGGCGCGGGGTGCGGGAGGAGAGCCGCAGCGCTGAGGAGCAGCGCCAGGAGCAACGTCGCCGCCTGCCCTGGCTGGGGCCAGCGCCTCACTGTAGACCGGGAGGGGGGGCTTTGTTCTCCCTCCTCCGTCATCCTCACGGCTTCTCCATCGCCTGGATCGCCCCGAACGCCGGGCGTCCGACCCCGTTGTAGTCCACCAGGCTGTAGGGGGCGTTGGGGTCGGTGGGGACGCGCGGCCCGGTGTTGGCGTAGTTGAGGTTCCAGAGGAAGGCCAGGCGCACGAAGCCCCACTGGCGCATCAACTGGAAGGCCTGGACATCATACTGCGCCTGTTCCTCCAGAGTGTTGTCCTGGGCGAATTCGAAGCCCGTTGGATAACCGCCCAGTCCCTCCGAGGAGGCCCAGCCGAACTCGGTGACGCACAGCGGCCTGGACCCCTGCACCGCATCGCGGTAGAACTCCAGCGTGCTGCGGAAGGACCAGGAGATGTCAGGGTTGTCCCAGAAGCCGCGGAAGATCGCCGTGTCGTCGGTGTAGGGATCGTTCCAGCGCACGTCGGGGGGGATGTTGTAGCCGTTGTGGTGCACGCCGACGCAGTCGCAGTAACTTGTGAAGCCGTTGGCGACCATGGCCTGGAGGTAGTCCCGATCGTTCATGTAGATGATGCGCGACGGGTTGGCGGGGTCGGTGGCCGTGGCGCCGACCGGCGACAGCGCGCCGCTGATGACGATGATGTTGGGGTCGCGTGCCTTGATGACCTGGTAGGCGATGCGCAGCATCTCCACATAGCGGGCGGCGTTCACCCCCTCGGCGGTGTCCCACTCACGGTCCAGGTTCTGCTCGTTCCACACCTCGATGGCGTGGATGCGCCCCCGGTAGCGGTCCACCAGTTCTCCCAGGAAGTTGCCGAAGAGCGCCAGGTCATCCGGCGGGCCGGCTTCCGGGTTGCTGTCGGTGTAGGTGCGGCTCCAGTCCGGCGCGCCGACGACGCTGAGCATCACGTGCAGTCCTTGCTGGCTGGCCGCTTCCACTACCGCGTCGTAGCCGCTCCAGTCCATCTGCCCGGGCGCGGTGGAGAAGTCGTCCCAGCGCACCTGCTGCTTCACCCAGCCCAGCCCCAGGCTGTGTACCTGGCCCATGGTGAACTCCGGCAGCGGCAGGGCGTCGGCGGCGATGCCATAGCCGAAGGTCTCCACGGTCGCGGGTGGGGCGCTCTGTGGGGTGGGGGTGTTCAACGGGATCAGCCCGCCCTGCGGGGTCGGTGTTGCCGACGGCAGGGCGTGTGGGGCCTCGCCGCCGGATGGGCGCAGGAAGCCCCACCAGATGCAGGTCAGGCCGGCGATGATCAGCAGCAGCCATGCGCCGATGGCCAGGCCGAACGGCACCCGCCCTCGTTGGGCACTACGTGAAGGGTCGGACATGCTTTTCCTCCATGCCACCTCTCAGCGTCCCTACCGCGTCCCCAGCAGCGCGTGCAGGGTGTCGCAGGCCGGGCAGATGCCGCCGGGGCGGATGATGGCGTAGCCGTCCTGCGGGTCGTAGCCGGCGCGGACGAAGTCAATGTTCCAGACGATGATGCAGCGCACGGTCCCGGTGCTGGCCCCCAGGCTGGCCGCTTCGGCCAGCCAGGCTGCCTGCTGGGCGTTGTTGGTGCCGCGCGCCCAGGCGAACTGGTCGGAGAAGGTGGGTACACCCTCCTGGGAGGCGTAGCCCATCTCGGTGTAGAACAGCTGGCGCGTGCCGCGGAAGATGTTGTAGTACAGTTGAGTCTGGGGCATGAAGTACCAGGAATGGTGGCCGCCACCGTTGTCGCCAGGATGGCCGCTGGTGGCCGAAGGAGATGTGGCGCCGGCGTTGTGGTGCGCGCCGATGTAGTCCATGCAGTTGGCCGCACCGGCGTTGTACAGCCCCTCCAGCCAGGGTTGATCGTCGCAGCCATTGGGGCTGCAGCCGCCGAACCAGCCGGTGGGAGCCGGAGCAGCGCTGATGACCGCCGTGCCGGGGTTGGCGGCCTTGATAGCGGCGTAGGAGGCGCACAGCAACCGCGTGTAGGCCGCCGGGTCAATGGAGCCGATCTGCCACTCGCGGTCAATGTTCGGCTCGTTCCAGACCTCGATGGCGTCGGCGCCAGCGGAGGCCAGGCTGGCTACCCAGGAGGCGAAGTTCTGCTCGAAGCCCGGCTGGGTGACCATGCTGGGGCTGCCCAGGGCGCTCAACTGGATCTTGAAGCCCCGGCTGTGGGCGGCAGCGACGATGCTGGGGGCGCTGCTGTCGGGGTAGCGGATCTGCACTTTGGCCCAGGTCATCCCGGCGTAGTGCATCAGGTCGGCGTAGGGCAGGCTGAGGTCGCGCACGTGGCCGCCCAGTTCAAAGGAGCCGCCGCTCACGGGGGCCGGGGCAGGTGGAGGCGCGGCCGCCGCTTCGCCGGCCCGGATCATCACCGTCACCTCGCTCCCGCGGATGTCGCCGCCACCGGCACGCAATACCCAGCGACCGGTGAAGGTGCCGTCCTCCGCTGGCGCGGTCAGGGTGACGCTGATGTCCACCGTCTGCCCGATCTCCACCTCGCCGACGGCGACGGTCGCTGGCCCGCCCATCTGTGCGCCACTGACGAAGGCCAGCACCGTGTCCTCCGGCCAGGGGCAGGAGCCGTTGTTGCGCAGCCGCCACGTCTTGACGAACGTCTCGCCGTTCTCGAAGTGCGTGCCGTCCGGCACGGTGACATCGGTGACGAAGGCGGCAGACAGGCAAGTGTTGGTGGCGGTGGTCACCGTGGTCGCCTCGCGGGGCTGGCTGGTGGCGGCCGGAGGTGCCTCGACGGTCACGCTCACCGCCCCGCGGCTCACGCCGGCGATGGAGGCTGAGATGGTGTAAGTACCGGTGACCGTGGGGGCCGTCCAGTGGAAGTCCGGCTGGCTCAGGGTCACGGTCTGCTGGTGGGTAGACGCGCCCGGCCCGGTGACTGTCCAGACGACCTCCAGCGAGGTGGACGGGGGGGTGCTGGCGGCGACGCGGTAGGCCTCCACCGCCTGCAGCGTGCCGGTCATGTTGCCGCTGTCCAGCAGGTCCTCCACCACCGCGCCGCCCAGGTGGTAGCGCAGCGCCCAGTCCAGGCGACGGGCCAGGAAGGCGGGCGTGCCCAGCCAGACGGTGCGGGTGGTGGTAGGCGTCGTCTGGTAGGCGATGGCGTAGGTGCCAGCGGCGGTTTCGGGAATGATGCTGGTCACCTGGTGGCCGGCCAGGGTGAAGATGACCTCCTGGCCGGGCTGCAGGCGACGCTGGCCGTCGGGGGCCTGCACCTGGCCGAAGGGGGCCAGGGCTTCCTCCAACCCCACCCGGCGGATTCCATCTGGCCCGCTATCGGTGCTCAGGGAGGAGACGACGGCTCGCAGGCGGTAGCGGTTGACCTGACCCACGGCCCACTGCAACAACGAGGCCACCGCGCCGCCATCGGTGTAGGCGGCCGGGTCGTCGGGGAAGGGCACCAGCAGCGCATCGGCGCTGGCGCCCAGCGCCGCCCAGTCGTACCCGCCGCTCTGCCAGCCGTCGTCTGTCTGCTCCGGCGCTGGCACCCGCACCTCGAGGCGCAGGTCACGCTCATGCAGGGCCGCCGCCAGCGCGGAGACAAAGGAGGAGAAAGCGTCCCGTTGTTCGGGGAGCACCCCCTGGTAGTCCAGGGCGATGCCTGCGGCGCCATTGGCTGTGGCCTGGGCGACGATGTTCTGGATGTGGGTCTCCTGGATGGTGGTGCTCGCCAGCAGGTCGCTCAGCAGTTCCACGCCGACGGGGGTGTTGTCGCGGTAGTTGCGCAGCAACAACAGCGGTTCCGGTCCGCTGACGGTCGTGGTGGTCACCCGACCCAGCACCGCGCCGTCGGTGCCCAGGTAGAGGCCGGGCAGGAGCACCTCATTGAGCAGGTCAGCGGTCTGCCCGCTCACCGTGGCGGTCGTCACCGTGCCGATGGCCGGGACGACGGCGCTGGTCTGCATCACGACGACGGAGGAGGGCAGCGCGGCGACGCGGCCGGAGAGGGTCTCCTGCACCGGGTCCATCGTCCCGCCGACCCAGGACCACTCCTCGCCGTCCCAGGTGTACAGGTCGAGCGTCTCCCACGGCTCGGCGTCGTTGGGGATGACGACGGTGAGCGTGGCCGGCCCGCGGGTGCGCGAACGGACGTCAATCTGGTAGTAGGGGCTTTTGACCTGGAGCACCTGAGGCAGCGCCTCGACCGCCGCGCGCGGGCCAGCGACGCCCTCCAGGAAGTCAATCATCGGCACGGAGCCCAACTTCAGGCGCAGACTGACGTTGTCCTCGGGGCTAACCGAGACGGTGAGCCCGTCGGGGTGGGAGGTGGAGGGGTTTTCGGCGTTGAGGCGGACGTAGCCGGTCAGCCCCAGGCGCTGCAGGAGGGAGATGGGGGGCAGGAGGAGCGCGGCGATGACCAGTACGGCGATGAGGATGTAGACCCACGCGCCGCTCGAGAACCACGGCCCCAGCCGCTGTCGGACGGGGGCGATCGTCTCTGCCCAACGCTGGCGGAGCGTGAGGCCGGCGAGAGCCTGCTCCGGTGTCCCTTGCGCCGATGTGACCTCCGCGGTTGGTCCTTCTGTCTCTTGTGTGGGTATGGCCCTGGCAGTTTGCTCTTCGGTTGTCCCTTGCGCCGATGCGGTCTCGGCGGTTTGCTCTTCCGTCGCTTGCACCGATGTGGCTTCAGCGGTTTGATCTTCCATTCAACCTCCATACAGGGTGGGGGGCCCTCCCCTCACCAACAAAACGCGGCCCGAAGGCCGCTTTGTAGCGCCTTCCCGCAAGCCGGATTTGGCCGTCTATCACCGTATCCGGTCCGGCAGGTCAGGGAAGCAGGAGTATTCTAGCATAAGGGGGGAAATTTGGCAACAGACCACGGACGACAGATGACAGACCACAGACATGCTGCGTGGCGGGTATTTGCGCTCCTGCCAGGGTGTGCTAAAATGCAGCCGTTCGTCGCGACCCCCTCCCCTCTCTCGCCAGGGCGCTTCTTGGGGTCACCTGGCTGGGGTTCGCAGACCCTGAGGGCGTTCTTAGAGATGAGCGAAGATCATCACTTGCTGGACGACGACGCGCGCGAAGAGACGCTCGCCTGGCTGACCCGTGGCCGGATGACGCTCGTCGGCCAGGTGGCCCAGTCGTGGAATTATGTCTTCCTGGCGCGCCTCAGTGACCGGAAGCGGCGCGGCCTGGCGATCTACAAGCCGGCGTCGGGGGAGTATCCACTGTGGGACTTTCCCCAGGGGTCGCTCTGCCGGCGCGAGGTGGCGGCGTATCGGCTCAGCCTGGCGCTGGGTTGGCCGCGCATCCCTCCTTCTGTCCTGCGTGACGGCCCGTATGGCGTGGGGTTGGTACAGGCCTACATCGAGGCGGACCCTGAGGTCACCTACTTCACGATGGGGCCGGAGATGCGCGGCGATCTGTTGCCGGTGGCGCTGTTCGATCACCTGATCAACAATGCCGACCGCAAGGCGGGTCATCTGCTGTTAGACGCCGGGCGGCGTATCTGGGCCATTGACCAGGCGCTCTCTTTTCACGTCGAGCCGAAACTGCGCACGGTGATCTGGGATTTCGCTGGCGAAAGGATTCCTGCCCCTTACCTGGCCGACCTTCAGCGGGTGGAGGCGGCGTTGACGGAGGGGCCATTGGCGGCAGAACTGGAGGCGCTGCTCACGCCGATGGAAGTGGAAGCACTACGCCAGCGAGCGCGATCGCTGTTGGCTTCGGGCCTGTTTCCCCACCCCGACCCCAACCGCACCTGTCTCCCCTGGCCGCTGGTCTGAGTCGGAGGTAGCGGCTCAGCCCTTCGTTCACCGGGGGTCTGCGAGCCCTTCAATCTGCTCAGTCCGCTCAATCTGCTCAGTCCGCTTAATCTGCTCAGTCCGCTCGATCTGCTCAGTCCGCTCGATCTGCTCAATCTGCTCAATCTGCTCAATCTGCTGACATTCTCCCGTCATTGCGAAAGCCATCACTTTGGTGGGAGACTGCCGGAAAAATCTGGAGGTGAAAAATGCAGTTCAGACGGCTTCTGGGAGTTCTTGCGTTGGCGCTGGGGCTGACCCTCAGCCTGCTGCTGGCGCTGGGGACCGCGCAGGCGGCTCCAACCGCCTCGACCCGGTATGTGGCGACCACGGGACAGGACCTGATCGGTTCCAGCCCGCCCTATGTGATCAACAACTGCCTGAATCGTGGAACCCCCTGTCGCACGGTGCAACATGCGGTGGATCGGGCTGACGCTGGGGACACCATCTACGTGGCTGGTGGCGTCTACACCAGCGGCGGCGCCGCGGTCATCACCGTTACCAAGAGCATCACCCTGTACGGCGGGTGGAACGGCGCGGCGAGCGGCCCGCTGGTGCGTGACCCCGTCGCCTACCCCACCACGCTCGACGGGGAGAGGGTGCGGCGGGTGGTGTATATCGGTAACGCTGCCCCCACCATCGCCGGCTTCATCATTGCCAACGGCTGGTGTAGCGGCACGACGAACAACGTCGGTGGCGGGGTGTACATTGACGCAGGGGCGCCGGTCATCGCCGGGAACGTGATCACCGATAACTTCGCTCGCAACTACGGGGGCGGCCTCTACGCTGAAGGCGCCACCCTCGTGCTCACGGCCAACGACGTCCTCAGCAACCGCGTTACCTATGGCGGTGGCGGCCTGTACCTTTCAGAAGGTGTCGCCTGGCTGCACGGCAACCGCATCGCCGACAACCGGGCCAGTTACGGTGG
>DAOTYX010000142.1:0-43827 GCA_034434635.1 Anaerolineae bacterium
TCTCTGCCGAAGGGGACGATGTAGGTATCGTACCCCATCTCCACCCCTTCCTCGTACAACTGGTCAATGACCGAACGGCCGTTGACGTTGCCGCAGAGGAAGATGAGGATGTTGCGTCGCTGCAGTTCGCGGACGATGGCGACGGCAGCCTGGTTGCTGTGCGCCGCGCCGACGATGGCAGCGAAGCCCGGCATGCGCCCGTCCACCAGCTGGATACCCCAGGAACGCAGTTGGATGTCGTCAATGGGGCCGTTGAGGTGGCCATCCCCCTTCCAGTCCGGGTAGGAGGTGCCGCCGGCCAGCTGCAGCCCGGGGTACGGCTCCGGCTGTTGGCCGTAGGCGAAGCGAATCCCCTCGATGGTTTCAGCAGCCAGGAGGGTCGCCATCCCGGAGTCGAGGGTCTCCCCCAGGTAGGGCACCCACAACTGATCCTCTGGCAGTGGATGCAGCAGTCGCTTGGCGTGTTCAAGCACCGGCGGCAGGTCACCCAGTTTGGTCACCTCTCGCCCCAGCATCCCCAGGATCACCGGCAAGAAGTAGGCGGTATTCGGAAAAGCCACCGGCGTATCTGGCCCCTTCTCAGCCAGGGCCTTGGCCAGCAGGGCCTCTGCCTCGGCGACCAGGCCGTTCGCGCCGCGGATGGCTCGTGTTGCGATGTATCTGGACATGTTCCCTTACCTCCTACTTTTCCACTCGCCCGTAGATCGCCTCGAGCCGCTCCTCCAGCGGCAACGAGAGCACTTCCGGCATCCGCCAGTCGCCGCTCTTGCCCCACTTGCTGGCGTCGTACTCAGGCAGACCGAGGGCAGCGCGCTTGGCGTCAATGTGCGCCAGCGAGCGGCGGACGATCTCCTCGCCTTCCACGACGAACTCCAGTTTGCCGCCGACCTTCTTCTCCCATCCCTCGCTCATGATGCGGAGCACTTCGGGGCTGCCGGAGACCGGGCCGTCGCTGCCGCCGAGGATGACGTAGGCTCCGGAAGCCACGCAGTAGGTGGCGATAGAGAGCGCCTTCTCGCTCATCCACTCCGGCGCCATACCGACGGCGGGGATGTCGGAGATGTCCTCACCCAGGCCCCCCTCGGTAGCCATCTGGGAGAGGACGGTGAGGATGCGCGAGTTGTCCACGCAGGAGCCCATGTGTAGCACAGGCGGGATGCCGACCGTCTCGCAGACCTCGCGCAACCCCGGCCCGGCGACGCGCAGCGCCGCCTCGGGGGTCATGTAGCCCTGCTTGGCGCTGGCGATGGCCCCGCAGCCGGTCTCTACCACCAGCACGTCGTTCTTGAGGAACTCCTCCACCACATACTGGTGGAGCGAGTCGTGGCAGACGCGGGCGTTGTTGCAGCCGATGTTGGCCACCACGCCACGGATGCGACCGGCGATGATGGCGTCGTTCAGCGGCCGCAGCGAGCCACGATACAGGCCGCCCAGCGCATAGTCTATGTACTCGTGGGAGAAGCCGGGGACGAGCGGGTTACGAATTTCAGGGATCATCGTCTCCCCACGCTGCGGGAAGCGGTCAATGGCCCGGCGGACGATTTCCTTGGCAATAGCCAGCGCCCGGCGCTCGTCGAACTCGATGTGCGTCGCGCCTTCGATCTTCACCTTGGGCGAGGTGGTGATCAGCTCGGTGTGGAACCGCTCAGCCACCGGCACCAGGCCCTGGAAAATGCACTGGATGTCCACCACCATCGCCTCGACCGCGCCGGTGAGGATCGCCAGTTCCTGCTGCAGGAAGTTGCCCGCCAGGGGTACCCCTTGCCGCATCAACGTCTCGTTGGCCGTGCAGCAGATGCCGGCCAGTTGGATGCCCTCCGCCCCTTTGCTCTTGGCGTAGGCGATCATCTCGGGGTCCATCGCTGCAGCGACGATCATCTCCGACAGCGTTGGCTCGTGGCCGTGAACGACGATGTTGACCTTGTCGCGGCGCAGCACGCCCAGGTTAGCCTCACTGCGCGCCGGTGAGGGCGTGCCGAACAGGATGTCCGACAGGTCAGTGCCCAGCATTGAGCCGCCCCAGCCATCCCCAAGCGCACAGCGCATGGTCTGGTCCAGGATGTGCTCAGCCTCCTGGTCATTGCCGATGTGGGTGCGATGGAGCAGTTCGACCACTTCGCGGTCAATGCTGCGCGGAGCGATACCCAGTTCGCGCCAGATTTGCTGGCGCTTCGCCGGCGCGCGCTTCAGGTAGAGCAGTTCTCCCTGAGGCTTGCCGAACTCGGCCAGCGCTGCCAGCGCGACATCGCGCGCCACCTCTTCCACCGGCCGGCCATCCGTCTTGACGCCCAGGTAGCCAGCCACCTGCCATAGTTTGTGGACGTCGCGGATCTGGTAGTCCGCAGCGTGCCCTTCGGCGGCCTCCAGCAGCGTGTAGGCCAGGCCGCGGCCGTGGTCGGAGTGGGCCGAGGCGCCTGCAGCCACCGCGCGGGCGAAGTTGCGCGCAGCGATGGTGCTCAGCGTCGCGCCGCAGACCCCGCGCACGGTGCTGCCTACCAGACGGCAAGGGCCCATCGCACAGTTCTTGCAGCAGAGACCAGCACTGCCAATATTACAGGCGGCTACCGCGTCGGCGCGCGCAAACGCAGTCTCGGCCTCGATCGCACAGGCTCGCTCCAGCAGAGCGATCGCAGCCGGATCGCGACTGGCCTCTTGCGGTGTCCTTTGCTTTTTCGCCATTCCTCTCATCCCTCCATTACGCAGGTGTACATCCTGCTAGTACCGTCGGAACTCGCCCGACATCTCCAGATCGGCGCGGACGGTCTCCGTCCTCCGCCAACCCAGGACTGCCCACTGCGGGTCGCGGAAGATGTGGTTGGGCTGGACCAACACCGGCGTCCCGCCCTCACCGACCGGATACCCCGCCTCGGCCAGGCGTTTCTCGATGGCTGCGCGGTCCGTCTTGGCAGGGTCATAGGCCACCAACACCTGCTTCCAGGCCGAACTGGCGTACACGCTTTCCACACCCTCCAGGTTCGTCAACACATCCCGCACGATCAGGACATGATGATCGGCCCAGAGGTTCGGTACATCCAACACGACTTTCTCCATAGCTCCTTACCTCCCTGGGTACGTGTTGCGTGTTACGTGTTGCGTGTTGCGTGACGGAACACGGAACACGCAACACGCCTTCCATCCTCACTAGAACAGCCCGACCACGCGCCCGGTCGCCAGGTCGAGGTCCACATCGGTGAACGCCGGGCGGCTGGGCAGGCCAGGCATCGTGCGCATCGTCCCACAGAGCGGGTAGAGGAAGCCCGCGCCGACGCTGGCGCGGATGTCCGTGACCGGCAGGACCCAACCCCGCGGCGCGCCCTTGATCGTCGGGTCGTGCGTGAACGAGAGGTGCGTCTTGGCCATGCACAGCGGCAGATGTGCCAGCCCCATATCGGTGAACAGCTTGATCTTCGCCTCCGCTTCAGGGGTGTAGGTCACTCCGTCGGCGCGGTAAATCTCGCGGGCGATGGTCTCGATCTTCTCCTTGATGGAGAAATGATCGGGATACAGGAAGCGGAAGTTGGACGGCTTCTCGCAGGCCTTGAGGACCGCCTCGGCGAGCGCCGCGCCGCCCTCGCCGCCGTTGGCCCACACGGTGCTCACCACCGCATCCTCGGCACCGGTGGCCTGCGCCCGCTCACGGATGAGGGCGATCTCAGCGTCGGTGTCGTCCTTGAAGCGGTTGATCGCCACCACCACCGGCACGCCGAACTTGAGCACGTTCTCGATGTGCTGCAGCAGGTTGGGCAACCCCTTCTCCAGAAGTTCCAGGTTCTCCTGCGTGTAGGCCTTGTCCAGCGGCTTGCCGGCGACGACCGTGGGCCCACCGCCGTGCATCTTGAGGGCGCGCACCGAGCAGACCAGGACGACGCAGTTGGGGATCAGCCCGCTGACGCGGCACTTGATGTCGAAGAACTTCTCCATACCGCAGTCGGCGCCGAAGCCGGACTCGGTGACCACGTAGTCGGCCAGCTTGAGGGCGATGCGGTCGGCGATGATCGAGGAGTTGCCCTGGGCGATGTTGGCGAACGGCCCGCAGTGGACGAAGGCCGGGCTGCCCTCCAGCGTCTGCATCAGGTTGGGCATGATCGCGTCCTTGAGCAGGACGGTCATCGCCCCGGCGACGTTGAGGTCCTCAGCGGTGATCGGCTCGCCCTTCTTGTTCGTGCCGATGATGATGCGGCTCATGCGCTCGCGCAGGTCCTCCAGGCCACTGCAGAGGGCCAGAGCGGCCATGATCTCGGAAGCGACAGTGATGTCGTAACCCGACTGGCGTGGCACGCCATCGTTGACCGTGCCCAGGCCGAGGACGATGTTGCGCAGCGAGGCGTCGCTGACATCCACCACCCGCCGCCACTGGATCGAGTAGGGGTCAATGTCCAGGCGGAACATTCGCTCGCGGTCCTTGTCGCTCAGGTCGGACGGGCGCTCGGATTGGATCCCCAGTTTCGCCAGCCGCTTGCGCATCGAGGGGGTGTAGGTATCATCCGGGCAGAGCGCCTTGGCCAGGAAGTTGGTGCTCCAGCGGGCCTCCTTCGAGAGGCGGTTGTCAATCGCCGCGGCCAGCAGGTTGTGCGCCGCGCCGACGGCGTGGATGTCACCGGTCAGATGCAGGTTGAAGTCCTCCATCGGCACGATCTGGGAATACCCACCGCCAGCCGCCCCGCCCTTGATGCCGAAGGTCGGCCCCTGCGAGGGTTGCCGGATGCAGGTGAAGACCTTCTTGCCCAGGTAGTGCAGCCCCTGGCTGACGCCGATGGTGGTAACAGTCTTGCCCTCGCCCAGCGGCGTGGGGGTGATCGCCGTCACGTCAATGTACTTGCCGTTGGGGCGATCCTGGAGCCGCTCAAGCACGTCCAGATGGACCTTGGCCTTCCACTTGCCGTAGAGATCCAGGTCGTCCTCCGACAGGCCGACCGAGCGGGCGACCTCCACGATGGGGATCATCTCGGCCGCTTGAGCGATCTCGATGTCACTGGGTACCGGGTAGACACGCTTGACAGGCATTTTGACCTCCTTACTAGAACTGTGGTACTTGACACTACGGGCCAGACTCACGGCTCTCCGCCCGACCTTCAGGCACCAGATAGGCCGCCCGAGGGGAGAGCGGGGCGATCTCCGTCTCAACCGCCTGGCGCATCAGCTGGCCAGAGAGATGCAACAACGTGTCTCCCAGACCGCGCTCGAGGGTCATCCCCGCCAGGCAAGGGTAATGGTGGTGAAGGATGCCAGCCTGCATCACCGCCTCAGAGACCGGCAGGCCGGCCAGTTCGGAAGCGACATAGCGAGCACAGCCACAGGCCGTATCCCGCTCCACTTCCACCGCACGGACGATCCCCTCCGCGCAGTGAACACGGAACACCGGGCGGCCAAAATGACGGGCAAACTCGGCGATCCACGGGTTGGTGCAGGCCACATGTTGGGTCAGCAGGTTGTACCCATCCTCTGTCAACGAACAGAAGGGACGGGGAAAGGCCACAGCAATGCCCAGATGGCGTAACCGCTCTGTCAACTGGCGAATCAACCCCTCCGGCAGCCAGGCCGTGTGGTCCACCGGCGCCACCACCGCCTGGACGGCCGCGCGGTGCGCCAGGTCGGGGATCAGTTGCGCCACCGCGGGGCTTTCCCCTAGAGCCAGCAACAGATCGGCTGGAGGAACATGCAGGGGAAGATAAGCGGTCGGGTCGTCCACCACCGCCGGCAGGTCGGGCGCCCGCCAGGACTCCACCGTCCATCCCGCCGGCCCGTGCTGGCGCAGGTTCTCGACGATCCGCTGACCGTACTGCCCCTGGATCACGGCGAAGATGCGCATCGTCGCCGGGCGCGGCCCACCCCACTCCAGGGGTTGGCGGATCGCCTCCACCAGGTCCTCCACCTGACGGCCCACTTTCAGTTGTTGATAGTAGATGCGGATGCGGTTGTCGTCCAGGTTGAGGGCGACGACCTTGATGCCAGAAAGGACCCGGAACAGGCGGGAGACCAGCGGCTCCTGCTCCTCACCCGACGCGGCGACCACGACCACGTCGGGAGCCGTCTCCGGGATGCTGCTGAAGGTCTCCGGCGCCACCCCCCCGCTGCCGATGACCTCCACGCCCGGCTGTTCGCGCAGCAAAGTCGCCACGCTCTCCGCAAAGAGCGGGTGACTGGCGAGAATGAAGACCCTGCAGGTAGCCATACTGACCGCCGGTCAGTAACCGACCGACGTTCATTATACAGGTTTGGGCAACTTTGTCTATAGCACAAAGAGACCATTGCTCCGGCAGATATAGTCCTAAAGGACTATTATTTCGTCTCTTTGCCTCCGGACGCGCCCTCCCAGCGCACCGCATAGACTGCCGCCTGGACGCGGTTCTGCAGGCCAAGTTTGTCCAGGATGCTGCGCAGGTGGTTACGCACGGTGTTGGGAGCGATGCCCAACTCGTCGGCGATCTCGGCGTTAGAGAGCCCCTCCGCCACCAGGGCCAGCACCGCCCGCTCGCGCGGCGACAGGAGGTCGGGCGGCGTCGAAAGGGTGACCGCCCGGCTATGACGCGCCAGATGGCGCAGAAGTTTCCCGGCCATCACCCGCGAGAGGGGCGCCTCCCCCTGGGAAACGCCGCGCAGCTCCTGAAACAACTCCTCAGGGCGAATGTCCTTCACCAGATACCCATCCGCCCCACAGCGGATCGCCGCCACCAGGTCGGGCTCCTCCTGGGATACGGTGAACATCACCACCCGCGTCTCCGGTACCTCCCGCTTGATCTGCCGGGTGGCCTCCAGACCGTCGCACTCCGGCATGCGCAGGTCCATCAGCACCAGGTCAGGCCGCAGCAGGCGGGCCTGCTCCACCGCCTCCCGCCCGTCCGCCGCCTCACCGACCACCTCAAAGTCCGGTTGGGCGTCCAGCAACCGCGCCAGACCCTTGCGAAACAGGACGTGGTCGTCCACCAGAAGAATGCGCAGGTTTGCCATCGGTGGCGATTATACCTGCTTCTGCCAGACCGGCAAGATGTGGTGGGTTTCGGGGTTCAGGTTTCAGGTTTCGGGTTTCAGGTTCGCGACCTGCAGGGGATTTGGCGCTCATTTTCTTCCCTGAATTGAAATGCACCCGTAACCGTAGGGGGGCAAGACAAATAAGGAAATCTGTGCTATAATTGGAAAGTCTTTAGAAACGCACGACCCGTCACAGGAACAAACGATGAGCCGAGCCACTATCCTTTACATTGAAGACAACCCGGAGAACCGGCTGTTGGTGCGCCGGATCTTGGAGGCCGAAGGGTACGCCGTGGAGGAGGCCGAGGATGGACCGTCCGGCCTCGAGGCGGTGCGTCGCAACGAACCCGACCTGATCCTCCTCGACATCAACCTGCCGGAGATGGATGGCTACGAATTGACCTCCCACCTGCGCCAGTTGACCCACAACCCGATCATCGCCCTCACCGCCAATGTGATGAAAGGGGATCGTGAACGGACCCTGGCCGCAGGCTGCGATGGCTATATTCAGAAACCCATTGACGTGGACGAACTGCCGCAACAGGTCGAGACCTTCCTGCGTCGGCGTGGCCGCTGACGCACCCCTCAACCGGAATAGTCTCAGGGAGAGCCTATGGCCATCGACCCGGAAGACGCCACTGTCCTGGTGATCGAGGACAACCCGAGCAACTTCATCCTTATCGCCCGCCTGCTGGCCTACCTGGGCGTCAAGCAATGTGAATGGAAAGCCTCTGGCTGGCAGGTGCGCGAGTTCACCGACACCTTGCCCCACGTTGACCTCATCCTGACAGACATCTTCCTCCCGGAACGGGATGGCTATCAGGTGCTCGACCTCCTCCGGGCTGAACCGCGATTCAAGGACACGCTGATCGTGGCCGTGACCGCCGATGCCACTCAGACCAACATGGAGCGGGCCCGTCGGGCCGGTTTCGACGGGTTCATCGGCAAGCCGTTGGACCCCGACCGCTTCCCAGAGCAGGTGCGGCGCATCCTCAGGGGTGAGGCCGTCTGGGAGCCATAGCAACACGAAGACTGGAGGCCACCATGAGGCCGGCTGAGGCCGCCACATCTTTCCAAATCCCCGATGTCGGGGGACGCGGCGGGTTGGGGCGGACTTTGCTGACTGCCTTCCTCGTGCTGGCCATTCTGCCGCTCAGCGCCATCTCCTGGTATGCCACCACGCGCAGCCGCCAGAACATCCAACAGGAGGTGCTGGGCCGCCTCTCCTCTATCGCCGCTCTCAAGGAAACACAGATCCTGGACTGGGCAGAAGCGCAACAGGCGCAGGTGGCAGCACTCGCCGACGGCGCGGAGATCAGCGCCGCCATCTTCGAGGCAGACCACGGCAACAGAGAAGCCGCGACGAACCATCTCGCCGTGGCAATTGGCGCGTCGAGCCTGCTGACCATCGCGCTGGTCGCACAGGACGGCGCTGTTGTCGCCGCCAGCGACCCCGCTCTCATCGGCCAGGGGCTCTCGCCACCCCAGCCCGGTGCGCCCCCTCGTATGGCCCTGACGGAAGGGGGAACGGTCACTCTGTTCTACCCCTTGCCGGCGCAGGGCGACGGAGAGCCCTACATCCTGGCCGCCTGGCCTGCCACCGACACCCTGAGAGAGATTCTGGCCGAAAAGGTCGGCCTGGGAGAGACTGGAGAAATCTACCTGACGACTGTCAGCACGGCCATTCCATCTGACCACGCCTCGTCAGTGGCCCTCGCCGCCGCAGCCTCTCCCCCTGATGGCCTTTACGAAAACGCCAGCGGTGTCCCTGTCATCGGCGTACACCGCCGGCTGCCCGCCCTCAACGCCACGCTCGTCGTCGAGCAGGCGCAGGAGGAAGCCTTCGCCGGAAACGACGCGGTGGTCACAGCGGTGATCGTCGCCACCCTTGCCGTGGCGCTGGGCGCCGCCATCTCCGCCGCGTTGGTGGCCCGGCGCATCACCCATCCCATCGTCCGCCTGACCGGGTCGGTGGTGCGCATCGCATCCGGTGACCTGTCCCAGCGAGTGCAGATCACTTCCCGTGATGAGATCGGCATCCTGGCCTACGTTTTCAACCACATGGCCGCCGAACTGGAGGCGCTCTACAACGATCTTGAGGAGAAAGTCGCCCAGCGTACCCAACTTCTCCAACAGGCCAACTACCAGATCCAGCGCCGGGCGATCCAGATGCAGGCCACCATCGAGGTCGGCCAGGCGATGACCTCCATCCTGGAGCCTGACTCCCTGCTGAAGCAGGTGGTACGGCTGATCCAGGACCGGTTCGTCTACTCTCAGGTGGCGATATACACCTCCGACGGGCCAGGCCAGCCACTGGCGCTTCGCGCCGCAGCCGGCGACGCCAATGCCTCCTATGCCTCAGATCAGCCAGTACCCAGGCTGGTACAGCGCGCCTACAACGAGGGCGCGCCGGCGACGGAGAGCCATCTGCAACCCATCACTGTCGGCCCCCCCGCCCGCTATGTCCGCTTCGAGGTGGCCCTGCCGCTGCGCGTGGGGGAGCGGACCATCGGTGTGCTCGACGTCCAATCCACCGAGCCGGAGGGCTTCGACGCCGATGACCTGTCGGCCCTGCAGAGCGTCGCCTATCAACTGGCCATTGCCCTGGAGAACGCCCGCGCCTATGCCGTCGAGCGCGAAGCGGCAGAGAGACTGCGCCAGACGGAGCAGTTCAAACGCAACTTCCTGGCCAATATGTCCCACGAACTGCGCACTCCGCTGACGAACATCCTGGGCTTCTCGCGCCTGATGCTCAAGGAGAGCAACGGCCCGCTGCCGCCCCGGCAGAGGGAGGACCTGCAGATCATCTACCACAATGGCGAGCATCTGCTGGGGTTGATCAACGATCTGCTGGACATCTCCCAGATCGAGGCCGGACTGATGGAACTGAACGCCAAGGAGATCCAGGTAGGGGAACTGATCCACAGCGTGATGGCCACCGCCAGCGCACTGGTGCGCGGCAAGGATATCACGCTACGCGAGGAAGTTCCTGCCGGCCTGCCGACCGTGCAGGCCGATCCGGCGCGTATCCGTCAGGTGTTGCTACGCCTGCTGGCCAACGCTGCCAAATTCACCGAGCAGGGTACGATCACCGTCCGCGCCCGCGCGAACAACGGTCAGATAGAGATCAGCGTCAGCGACAGCGGCGTCGGCGTGCCGCCGGAGGACCGCGAGCGGATCTTCCGCGAATTCGAGCAGGGCACGCTCGAGGGCGGACGCCGCCCCAACGGGGCAGGGCTGGGCCTGGCGCTGAGCAAGGAGTTCGTGGAGATGCACGGCGGGCGGATGTGGGTCGAAAGCGAGATCGGCAAAGGTTCGACCTTCGGCTTCACGTTGCCGGTGCGCCCCACCCCACAGCAGGCAACGCTGGCGAATGGCTGAGGCAAGGGGGAAGTGATGACCACAGTCATAGCAGTGGCGAACGTCAAAGGCGGGGTGGGCAAGACCACTACCTGCCTCTCGCTGGGAGGAAGCCTGGCCGAAGCGGGCCACTCGGTGATGCTGGTGGACCTCGACCCCCAGGCTCATCTCACCATCTCATTGGGCGTCAAGCCCGAGAGCCTGCGTCGCACCATCGGGGACGTGCTGCTGGGGCAGGGCACATTGGTCGCCATGAGCCAGGAGACCAAAGTGGCCAACCTGGACCTGGTCCCGGCCAATAACGAACTGGTCATCATTGATAAGGTCCTCTACGGCCGCCCTGGCTACGAGTACCGGTTGCGCGAAGGGCTGGAGCACTCCCACTTTCAGCCCTACGACATGATCCTGTTCGACTGCCCACCGGCGGTCGGCACGCTGACCCTCAACGCGCTGACCGCTGCTGACTTCCTCCTGATCCCCTTCCAGTGCGAGTACTACGCCATCCGCTCGCTGCAACAGGTGTTGGAACTGGTGCTGATGGTGCGGCGGAAGACCAACCCCCGCCTCAGTTACCGATTGCTGGTGACGATGTTCGACGTGCGCAACAAGATTCACCGGGTCCTGCTGGAGCGCGTGCAGGCCCGCTTCCCTGACGCCCTGCTTCAGAGCATCATCCAAATAGACACCCGGCTGCGCGAAAGCCCGGCCTTTGGCCTGCCGGTCACCCAGCATGCACCGCAGTCGCGCGCTGCTCAGCAGTACCGCGAACTGGCGCAAGAGCTGCTGGCCCTGCCCAGGCCAGCGACAGCGCCTGCACGGAGCGATTCACTGCCGCTGTCGGAGGCGCTGCGCCGCCTGGTGCCCTCCAGGCAGTCTGTTGCCGACGCGCCAGCATCGTGAGGGGAGCAAATCACATGCAAGACGACCGCTTGAAACTATCACTGGAAGACCTGTTCTCGGACATGCCGTCTCCTGTACCTGACGGCGCCGCTCAGCCGCCTCCCCCCACGCCTCCCACCCCGCCCATCCCCCCCGAGCGACCGGCGGCAGCAGAGCAGGTGACGCCCCCTGTCCCGCCCGAGGCCCTCGCGGCGTCTTTCCGCCCGACGGGCCTCTCCATCCGCCAGCGACTGATCTGGGGGTTCGTGATCGTCCTTCTGCTGCTGCTGGCCAGCACCCTGACTAACGCCTTCCTCACGTCACGCGTGGAGCAGGCCGTCGCCAGCCTGCAACGGGAGGGCGACCGCTCGGCAGCGGCTCTGAGGGTAGCATGGGCCTCCGCTGACCTGCTGGGAAACCTCAGCGTGGTCTCCGCTGCGCAGGAAGCGACGAACGTTGCGGAGATGATTGCCCAGTCCCGTGCGACGCTGGCCGACGCTTACTGGAGCCTGCGGGACGCTGTGGCCGATCTGCCCCTGGATGACCCCATCCACCAGGAAACGGGACGCGTCGAAGCGCGCACCAACCGCCTCGACTCCCTGGCCTACCTGATCCTGCTTTCCGCGCAGGACGGAAACTGGGAGACGGTGCGCTACTACCAGACCCAGTTCTTCGACGACTATCGCGCGCTGGTGGTGGAGTCTGTAGATCGAATCGTCGCCCTGACCGAGGAACGGCAAGCAGCAGCCGGGGCAGCCGCAACCAGGGCCCGGCAACTGGCCGTGGGGGTGCCCGCTGGCTTCGCCATCCTGGCGATGATCACCGCTGCAGGGACCGCCCTGGCCACCATCCGCAGCATCACGCGACCAGTGGCCCGTCTGGCGCAGAGCGCGTCCCGACTGGCCAAGGGTCATTGGGGCGAGCGAACCCCTGTCCTGCGCCGGGATGAACTGGGCTATCTGGCCACCGTCTTCAACGACATGGCCAGCCGGTTGCAGGCCCTGTACACCGAAATGGAACAGCGCGTCGCTGAACGCACCCGCGCCCTGCAGGAGGCCAATGCCTCGCTGCAACGCCGCGCCACCCAACTGGAGGCGAGCGCCGAGATCGCGCGGGCGATCACCTCCATCTTCGACGTGGACACCCTGCTGCAGCAGACTGTGAACCTGATCCGTGAGCGGTTCGGCTTCTACCACGCCGGCATCTTCCTCACGGACACCAGCGGGAAGTGGATGGTGCTGCGCGAAGCGACAGGCGAGGCTGGCGCACTGATGAAGGCCCAGGGCCACCGTCTGCCCATCAACGAGACCAGCATGGTGGGCTGGACCGCGCTGCACCGCGAGCCGCGCATCGCCCTGCACGCGGCGGAGGACGCCGTGCGTTTCGCCCACCCCCTCTTGCCTTACACCCGCTCGGAGATGACCCTGCCGATGATGATCGGCGACAGGTTCATCGGCGTGCTGAACGTGCAGTCCACGCAGGAGGCCGCTTTCGACAGCGAGGACGTGCGGGTGTTGCAGAGCATGGCCAACCAGGTCGCCATCGCCATCGAGAACGCGCAGCGGGTATCCCGCGAGGCCGGGGTCTTGGAAGCCAGCAGCCCAGCCTACCGCATCGGTCGGCTGTTGACCGCTGCCGAGACGAGCACAGAGGTCGCCGACGTGATCATCAACGCCGTGCAGGGCACAGAAGCCGACGGCTGCGCGGTGATCCAGTTCGAACTTTCGCCGGATGGCGAACCAGAGGCGCTCTCCTACCTGGGCGTATGGCGCGCCGATCGGGAACCGCAGTTCCAGCCTGGCCTGCACCTCCCGATCCAGGAAAGCCCCTTCCCGCCGGAGATCATCAGCACGATGTGGACATCCACCGACGTGGAGTCGGACGAACGGCTGCCCGACAGCGCCCGCCGCGCCTTTCAGGAGACCGGGGTGCGTGCGCTGGTCAACATCCCGCTGCATGCTGCCGGGCGGCTGATCGGCCAGGTAGTGGTACTGCGCAACGCGCCGGGCCCCTTCTCCGACACCGCCCTGCGTGTCTACGAAGCCCTGGCCGACCAGGCAGCCATCGCCCTCGAGCGCGTCCGCCTGATGGAGGAGACCCGTCGCCGCGCCACGCTCGAGCACCTGGTCAGCCAGGTGACGGCGGAGATCCGTCGCCCGATGGATATGGAAAGCGTCTTGCGCACCACGCTGCAGGAATTGGGCACCCTGTTACAGGCCAGTGAAGGGATGGTACGCCTGAACGTCGGGCCGCTTCCCCCTCGCCCTGGGGCAACCCCGCCCCTCACCGTTGACGCAGAGGAGGTGCAAGGATGAACCTGCCCTTCTTCTGGATTGACGTCGCTGCCTACACCCTGACCGCGGTGGTTGCCGCCGCGTTGATGCTGATCGTGGTCGGAGTGGGACCCCGTCGGGCAGTGAACCTCAGTTTCGGCCTGCTGATGCTGGCCATCAGCCTGTGGGCCGGCTGCTCGGTGGTCCTGCGCCTGGCGCTGTGGATGCAGTCGGGCACCCAGCAGTTCTGGATGGAGTTCTCCACCGTCCCCTTCACGCTCATCGGCCCCTTCCTGCTCCTCTTCTGTACCCTCTACACGCAGATGGAAGAACGCTGGCCCTACGGGGTGGTCGCCGCCGGGGTCTTGCTGGCCAGTCTCCTGACCGTGCCCCTCTTCCAGCACCAGATCGTCAACAACGTGCGCCTGACGGACAACGGCATCGTGACGTGGGACCGCTCGCTGGTGGGCACTCTCGTCTCCATCCCGCTGCTGATCAGCGCCGTCCTGGCCCTGGTGCCGGTATGGGGCGCATGGCGGCGAATGCGTGAGCCCTACCTGGCTATCGCCATCATCATCCTGGTCGTCAGTGGGGTGTTGTTCAGTTTCATTTCCCTGCCGATCCCCACGCTGAGCCTGGCCATCACCATCACCATCTCGCTGATGGGCTACGCCATCCTGGGCCGGCAGCTGTTCAATCCGCTGCGGGAACTGACGGAGAACCTGGAGCAACAGGTCGCCGAGCGCACCCAGGCGCTGGAGGAGAACGCCAACGAACTCCAGCGCACCCTCTCCCGCCTGCGCCAGCACGTCACCTACCTGCGCACTGCCGCTGAGGTCGCCCGGGACGTCGCCGCGATCCGCGATATGGACGAACTGCTCGGCCAGACCGCCAGCCTCATCGCTGAACGGTTCGACTACTACAACGTCTCCATCTTCCTGCTGGACGAGACAGCAGAAGCCCTCGTCCTGCGCACGGCCACCAGCGCGGGAGGGCAGCGTATGCGGGAGCGCGGCTATCGCCAGCCGGTGAGGCTGGACAACATCGTCGGCTCCGTGGCGAAAACAGGGCAGCCGCGCCTGGTCTTCGACGTGGGTCCTGGAGCGGTCGCCTTCGATAACCCCGATCTGCCGCTGACGCGCTCGGAGATCGTGGTACCCCTGCGCGTGCGCAACCAGACCATTGGCGTCCTGGATGTCCATTCGACACAGGAGGCCGCATTCGGCGAAGACGACCTGGTCGTCTTGCAGGTCGTGGCCGATCAACTGGCGGTTGCCATCGAGAACACACGACTGTTCGCACAACAGCAGGCCAGCCTGCGCGAACTGGACACCCTGCAGCGGTTGTACACCGGGGAGCAGTGGGAGCGGCTGCTGCGTGAGCGGCTGATGACCACTCAGTACCACTACACCGCCGCTGGCGTCAAGCCGGGCGGCAGGTCGTGGGAGGCAGGGGAGGAAGAGGCCATCACGCTGGGGAGAGTGGTGACCGCACGCGACAACGGGGATGTCGTGCTGGTTGCCCCGATCACCCTGCACAACCAGCCGATCGGCACCCTGGCCTTCCGGCGGCCAGCGGAGGCGGCGGACTGGACGCCGCAGGAGATGGCGCTGGTCGAGGCGGCCGTCAACCAGATGGCCCTGGCGCTGGAGAACGTCCGCCTGCTGGAGGAAGCCCAACGCCGCGCCGCGCGTGACCGCCTGATCAGCCAGGCCGCCGCCCGCATGCGCGAGACGTTGGACCTGGAAGGGGTGCTGAAGACTGCTGCGAACGAGATCGCCAGCGCCCTGGGATTGGCTGCCCTGGAGGTCCAATTGGGTACGGAGCCTGAACAGGCTCAGGACTCATGATGGGCCACCTGGAAGCATGCGGGAGAAGAGCATGAGCAACAGAGAAGCGACGTTACAGGAAAGCATATCCCGTCCAGAGGAAGATGTGCGCTTATGGCAGCAACAGCTGGTGCGCGGGGTGTTGCGTGTTATCGTCATCATCGCCCCATTGGCTATCGCCGCGGGTTCCTACTATGCCATCACAAGCCAGACAATATGGTACATTCCCTTCTACGTGCTGGCCTACGGCGCGCTTCTCCTGGTCACGTTCTGGAAACGGGTGCCCTACGCAGCCCAGGCCGGCACACTCCTGGCGCTCGTCTACCTCGTTGGCGCGACGGATTTCTTACAGGACGGTCGTGGGGGCAGTGGTCGCGTCTTCCTGCTGGCCTTCGCCGCTATGGGAGCGCTATTGCTTGGGCGGCGAGGCGGAGTGATCGCGCTGACTCTGGCCATGCTCACCGTGATCGGGTTTGCCGTGGCCTTCTCTCTGGGTTGGATCACCATTCCGGCAGCACAAGAAGTCCGCTCGAATGACGTGGGGGGCTGGCTAAGTAATAGTCTCGTCCTGTTCCTGCTAGGCACCTTTCTGGTCGCATCACAAAACTTCCTGGTACCCCGCCTGGCCTCGGCGCTGGCGCTCAGCCGACAACTCGCCAACGACCTGGCGGCTGAGCGGGCCAACCTGGAGCGAGCCGTCGCCGACCGGACGTCTGCACTGAGTCGGCGCACGACCCAGTTGGAAGCCGCCGCGCAGGTGGCGCGCGAGGCCGCGGCCATCCGTAGCACGACTGATCTGCTGAACACCGCGGTCCGCCTGATCTCGGACCGTTTCGGCTTCTATCATGCCGGCATTTTCCTGACCGATGAGGCTGGCGAGTACGCCGTCCTGAGCGCGGCCTCCTCGGAGGGCGGGCGGCGCATGCTGGCGCGTGGGCACCGCCTGCGCGTGGGCGTCGAGGGCATCGTCGGGTACACCGCCGGCTACGGCGAGCCGCGCATCGCCCTGGATGTGGGGGCCGACGCGGTCTTCTTCAACAACCCTGACCTGCCTGAGACCCGTTCAGAGATGGCCCTCCCCCTGCGCGCCCGCGACCAGATCATCGGCGTGCTGGACGTGCAGTCCACCGAACCTGCCGCCTTCACGCAGGAGGATGTGGCGGTGCTGCAGACCCTGGCCGACCAGGTGGCGGTGGCGATCAGCAACGCCCGCCTGTTCGAGCAGTCGGTACAGGCGCTCGAGGCCGAGCGCCGCGCCTACGGCGAACTCAGCCGTCAGGCCTGGCAACGACTGCTCCGTACCTCGCCGACGCTGCAGGAACGGTACGACCCGCAAGGTCTCCTGTCAGCCGACGGACACTGGCAAGAGAAAATCAGGGCCGCAGCGCAGACCGGGTCTACCGTCATCGCTGAGCCACAGATGGCAGCCGTGCCCATCAAGGTGCGCGGCCACGTCATCGGCGTGCTGGAGGCGCTCAAGCCCGAAGGCGCAGGCGAGTGGACCCCCGACGAGATCAGTCTGCTGGAGACGCTGACCGAGCAGTTGGGCATCGCCCTGGAAAGCGCCCGCCTGTACCACGACACACAACGCCGCGCCGCGCAGGAGCGGTTGGTCAGCGACATCGCCACCCGCCTGCGCGCCTCCCTCGACCCCGAAACGGTGCTCAAGACCACCGTGCGCGAACTGGGACAGGCGTTGGGCGCAGAACTGACCGCCATCGAGGTCACCGGGCCGGTTACCAATCCGGCCTCCGAGGGTAAAGAGAAATGAGAAAGACAGGCCAACGCCCCCGTTCCATAGCGCAGCAATTCACGAGGTCCTATCTCCTCGTCTCTGTCCTCCCGCTCTTCCTGGCCCTCCTCCTCACACTTGGCGGCTTCATCATCCTTGCCCGCCGTTCGGCGGACCTGATCCAGGGTTCCACCCGAGACCTGAACGCCCAGGCAGAAGAGCACCTGCGCCACCTGGGAGAGCAGTACATCCAGACCGTGGCCAGAGACGTGGCCCGGCAGGTGGCGATCTACCTGGCAGCCCATCCGGACGCGACGATGCAGGAGTTGCAGGCCGATGATGAGTTTGCGGGGATCGCCATGCAGCTCGTGGGGGAAACGGGATACACCTGCCTCTACGAAGCCGGAACCGGGATCATGCGCATCCACCCCAACCCCAACCTGATTGACCGGGAGATGAGCTTCCTGCGCGACCAGATTCCCACCTGGTGGGCGATCTTCGAACCCAGCCTGACCGGAACGGAAGTCTCCGGCTACTACGACTGGCTGGAGCCCGATGGCTCGATCCGGCAGAAGTACATGACCATGACGCCGGTAGAGGTCCCTTTCCACGGGACAACCCTGATGATCGCCGCCACCACGTACATTGACGAGTTCTCCAGGCCCGTGGTGTCCATGCAGGAGCAGGCGCAGGAAATCGAGACGCGCTACCGGGGCCTGACCATTCAGCAGGGAACCGCCGTCGCGAGCGCTGGCGCGGCCCTCCTCCTCATCACCATCGGCGTCGTCTACGCACTGGGGCGGCGGGCGGCGATGCAGTACATCCGCCCTATCCAGACGCTCTCGGAGATGAGCGGCGAGATCGGCAAAGGCAGGGGGATCCGTGGGGAGCAGGTCAGGCTCCTCCGCCGGCAGGACGAGATCGGCACGCTGATGCAGGCTTTCATCCAGGCGTCCACGCAGATCGAGGACCTGGTCAACACCCTGGAGCGGCGTGTCGCCGAACGCACGGCCAGCCTGGAGCGCCGGTCGGCTCAGATGGAAGCGGCAGCGCAGGTGGCGCGGGGAGCAGCAGCCATCCGGGATGTCAGGGGGCTCCTGGACGAGACGGTGCGCCTCATCTCCGAGCGTTTTGGCTTCTATCACGCCGGCCTCTTCCTGCTGGACGAGGACAGGGAGTATGCGGTGCTGCAGGCAGCCTCCTCGGAGGGCGGGCAACGCATGTTGGCTCGGGGACACAAACTGGCTGTGGGCCGGGTGGGCATCGTGGGGTATGTGGCCGCCACAGGGGAACCCCGCATCGCCCTCGACGTCGGCGAGGATGCCGTCTTCTTCGACAACCCCGACCTGCCAGAGACCCGCTCGGAGATGGCCCTGCCGCTCAAGGCGCGCGATCGGGTGATCGGCGTGCTGGACGTGCAATCCGTGGAGCCGTCGGCCTTCACCACCGAGGACGTAGCGGTGCTACAGACGATGGCCGACCAGCTGGCCCTGGCCATCGAGAACGCCCATCTGATCGAGGAGGCGGAGAGCCGCCTGCGGGAGGTGAGCGTCCTGCTGGCTCGTTCCAGCCAGGAGGGTTGGAGCCGCCTGGTCGCCAGCCGCCCCGAATGGCGCTATGTCTACGACCGGGTGGATGTCCGCCCGGCCCCTGCGCCCGATGATTCGCAGATCACCATACCGCTCCGTGTCCGAGAGGGGACCATCGGCCGGCTAAGCCTGCGCCTGGGAGACCGTCAACCCGATGCCGAGGAGATCGCCCTGGTACAGACCATCGCCGACCAGGCCAGCCAGGCGCTGGAAAGCGCTCGCCTGTTCCAGGAGACGCAGCGGGCGCTGGGCGAGATGGAGGGCCTCTACCGGGCCATCCAGGCAGTCAGCACCGTGTTCGACCTGGAGGCATTGACCGACAAACTCGTGGAAGAGGCCTGCCGTCTGCTCAGCGCCGACTACGGGGTGTTGGTCACCCTCGACCCGGCCACCGGGGCGATGCGGCACTTCAAGACCGCCGGCATCGCGCCGGGAGAATGCACCCTCCCTGAGTTCCCCCAGGGTCGGGGAATCTTGAAGGCGCTGCTCGAGGGGCAGACCGTGAGGGTGGACCGTCTGGACGACCATCCCTCCTACAGCGGCAGCCTGCCGCCCAACCATCTGCCCATCTCGTCGTTCCTGGGCGTGCCGCTGATCTACCAGAATCAGGTGCGCGGCCTGCTGGGCGTGAGCAACCGGGCCACGAACCCCACCTTCGACGAAGCCAGCGAGCGCCTCCTGGGCACCTTCGCCGCCCAGGCGACGGTGAGCATCGAGAACGCCCGGCTGTTCGACGAAGCCCGTCGCCGGGCGGAGCGCGAGCGCCTGGTGGCCGACATCTCTGCTCAGGTGCGCAGTTCCGTCGAGGTGGAGACGATCCTGCGCACCTCTATCCGTGAACTGGGGCGCGCCCTGCGGGCCTCGGACGGCCTGATCCGCCTGGGCTCCGCCGACGGCGACGGCTCTTCCCATCCCACCCCGGAGGATTGAAGATGACGAAGCACCGACTCGTAATCGCTCTCCTGTCGCTGGTACTGCTGGCCAGCATGCTGGCCGCATGCGCTCCGACCCGGCCCGAACCGGATCGGGTCACCGTCCAGCTGAGCTGGCTGCACACCGTCGAGTTCGCCGGCTTCTACGCCGCTGTGGCGCAGGGATACTACGCCGAAGAGAACCTCGATGTCACGCTGCTACCCGGGGCATACGACATCATGCCCTGGGTCGAGGTCACAGAGGGCCGGGCCGACTTTGGCATCGCTGGCGGTGACAGCCTGTTGATCGCCCGCGCCACCGGCTTCCCGGTGCGCGCCATCGGCACCATCTTCCGTATAGACCCGGTTGTCTTCATGACCCTTGCCGATTCGGGCATCACCGCCCCTCAGGACATGGCCGGCAAGCGCGTCGGCATTATCTCCCCCAACATGGACAACACCAACGACATCCAGCTGCGAGCCTTGCTCCGCCGGACGGGAATAGACGAATCGTCTGTGCAGTTTGTCCTCATCGAGGACTACAGTTACCGCTCGCTGACCTCCGGCGCGATGGACGTCTACAGCGGCTTCGCCCAGAACGAACCGGTGCAGGCGCAGATGGACGGAGTGGCCGTCAACCTGATCTTCCCGGAAGATTACGCAGTACGGTTCTACGCCAACGCCATCTTCACCCGCGACGATCTGATCGCCGAACGAGCAGATGTGGTCGAGCGCTTCATGCGCGCCACGCTGCGTGGCTACCGCTACGCGGTTGAGAACCCAAACGAGGTGAGCGCCCTGGCCCTGCAATACGACGAGACGCTTGATCTGGCGTTCCAGCAGGCCTCGATGCAGGCAGAGATCCCGTTGATTGACACTGGCGACGCCCCCATCGGTTGGATGGATGATGCAGTGTGGCAGATCAGCCAGGAGATTCTCCTCCAGCAGGGACTGCTCTCAGAACCGGTAGACCTGACCACATTCTACACCAACCAATTTGTGGAGGCGGCGCAGTAGCCGCCACAGGCGGTGCGGGACCAGGCCATCAAGCCCACTCCCGCACAGAGCGGAGGTAGCATGCCCGAACAAAAGCCCATCAGCCCCCCAGTACAACGGCCCCCTGAGGCAGCCGGCCGGCAGAGCCGCCCGAAACCTGGCCCGATCTGGAACGAGCAGGCCAGGGCGATCCGCAATGTGTTCCTGAGCCTGGTGATCGTGGCCGCGCTTGCCCTGCTGATGGTCATGTTGCTCTATCTGCAGACCCGTACCTGGCAACTGTTGGGCGTCGTGGCCTGCCTGGGAATGGGGCTGGTCATCGCTGGCATCTCCTACACTCTCCTCCGGCGCGGAAAAGTAACCGAGGCCGGATATCTCATCTTACTGCCCATCCTGATCGCCTTTGCCGGCAACGAACTCTTTGTGAAGAGCGAAACGACGTACATCGCCCTGAGCGGCGCCCTGCTGACCTTCGTTGCCGCCAGCATCGTCTTGCCCCGAAGATGGTGGATGTGGCTGGGAACCTCCGGTCTGTTGCTGCTCGCCGTCTGGCTGGTCAATCGCCTGGCACCCTGGCCTCGCATGGAGGCTTCGCAGATCCCGGCACTGAGGCTGTTTGTACCGCTTCTGGCTACCGGCGCACTGCTGGCAACTGTTGCCCTGGCCTATCGTGCTTATCGGCGCATCGCCACCATCCGCGTTCGCCTGCTCGTGACATTGGTGATCACCGTTGGGTTCACTGCTTTCGTCGTCGGCCTCACCTCGACCACTATCAGCCTGCGCAGCGGGCAGCAGCAGGTCGCCCGGCAACTCGAATCGGTGGCCACGCTGAAAGAGGCAGAAATCACTCTGTGGGCGCAGGAACTGCAGAGGGACCTCGCCGCTATCATTGGCGAGGAATATTTCCCCGAACGTGTCGCCTCGCTGATCGGCCCGGTGATGCCCTATGCCAATGTCCGCCAGCGAGCCCACGACCGGCTATTGGAACGACTGCAGCAGGCTGTCGCGCGGACCGGGCGCTACGAGAGCATAGACCTGCTGGATACGACAGGCACGGTGATTCTCTCCACCGAAGAGAGGCAAGAGGGCAAGAACTTCAGCACTCAGCCCTATTTCTACTACGGGGTGAGCGGCCCGTACCTCCAACCACCAACCTACTTCCCCAGCCTGGGTCGGACCGTGGTCATCGTCTCTCGCCCCATTGTGGACAGCCAGGGACATACCTTGGGGGTCCTGGCCGGCCGGGCCAACCTCTCCGCCCTGAACGAGATTATGAGCGAACGGGCTGGCCTGGGCGCGACCGGCCGTACCTACCTGGTCGGCGCCAACAATGCCCTGCTGACCGGCCAACCCGAAGACCGACAGATCACCTATGTACACAGCCCGGGGATCGAGGCGGTTCTCTCTACCCGCACCTCCTACAGAGGCGTGGACAATGACTACCGCAACATCCCGGTCATCGGCGAGTACCGCTGGCTCCCCGCCCTGCAGGTATTGCTGGTCGCCGAGCAGGAGCAGGCCGAAGCGTTCGCCCCCATCATGGCGGTGCGGGCCCTCGGCATCGGCGTGGCTCTGCTGGCCGCCGCCCTGGCCGCGCTCATCTCCTACTTCGTGGCCCAGACCATCGCCAGCCCGCTGGCGGAACTGGCCGACACCGCCACGCGGATCGCCGAAGGGGACCTGGCCCGCGTCGCCCGCGTGGTACGGGAAGACGAGGTCGGCACCCTGGCACGCGCCTTCAACCGTATGACCACACAGTTGCGCGAACTGATCGCCGGCCTGGAGCAGCGGGTCGCCGAGCGCACCGCCGACCTGCAGCAGCGCACGATCCAGCTGCAGGCCGCCGCACAGGTGGCGCGGGATGCGGCGGAGATCCGCGACGTGGGCACGTTGCTGGACACCACCGTGCGCCTCATCTCCGAGCGGTTCGGCTTCTATCACGCCGGCATCTTCCTGCTAGACGATGCCAGGGAATATGCCGTGCTGCGCGCCGCCTCCTCAGAAGGTGGGCAGCGTATGCTGACCCGCGGCCACAAGCTGCGCGTCGGTCAGGTCGGTATCGTGGGCTACACCGCAGCCACCGCCAAGCCGCGCATCGCCCTGGATGTAGGCGCCGACGCCGTCTTCTTCGATAACCCCGACCTGCCCGACACCCGCTCCGAGATGGCCCTGCCGCTTAAGGTGCGCGACCAGGTCATCGGCGTTTTGGACGTGCAATCTACACAGGAAGCAGCCTTCACAGAGGCAGATATCGCCATCCTGCAGACGCTGGCCGACCAGTTGGGGTTGGCCATCGAAAACGCCCGTCTGCTGGAGGCCAGCCGTCAGGCGCTGCAGGAACTCCAGGCGCTCTACGGTCAGCAGGTGCGTCAGGCATGGCAGGAACGGACCGCCCGTCAGGCGCTCGCCTTCCGGTACACGCGGACGGGTGTGGAGCCAGCCGGGGGCGACGGACAACCCTCCCTCGACGACACCGGCTACCGCCTGACGGTGCCCATCCTCCTGCGTGAAGAGACCCTCGGAACCATCGTGTTGCAGCGGGATCCCGACGCAGAGCCCTGGCAACCGGAAGAGATCGCCCTTGCCCGCGAGGTGAGCACCCAGATCGGCCTGGCCCTGGAGAACGCCCGCCTGCTCGAAGAGACCCGGCGACACGCCCAGCGCGACCGGCTCATTGCCGAGATCACCAGCCGCGTGCGGGCCTCTATGGATCCCGAGACCATCCTGCGCACTGCCGTGCGCGAACTCGGCATCGCCCTGGGCACCGAGCGCACCTTTGTGCAGTTGAGCAGGGCTCCCGCCGCTTCGCCATCCGGCGCGGCGAACGAGGAGTAGGGAGGTGACATCCCGATGAACCTGTCCCCTGCCGATCAGACCATCCAATATGTCGCGTGGCTTCTGACGCTGGTCGAGTTCGTGCTGGCCGTCTATGTCCTGCTGCTCAACGCCCGGAATACCGCCAACCAACACACATCGGCTCTGCTCCTGCTCCTGGCCCTCGACTCGTTTATCATCGGCGGGATGGTGGGCCCGATAGAAGAGAACCCGGCCATTCCGCCACTCGACGCGGCCCTATCTCCCCTTACTAACCCTATGCTGCTCCTCACGGCGGTGATCCTGCTCCGCCCCCAGTGGGTTTCCGGTCGCCGTCGGTGGGTCCGCTCGCTGGCCTACCTTCTGATCCTGATCCCGATCGCGTTGACCCTCGTGGACATGAACTTCAACACGAGGCTGTGGTACACCGGCGTGCCGCCGACCCACACTGGCGGCTATTTCGAACTGTCCAGGATCACACGCGGCCCCCTCTCGGCACCGATCCGTGTGCTGTCCTTCCAGGTTTTGGGCCTCGTGCTCTTTGCGTTTCTTCTGTACGTCCTGCTGCGCCGTGGAGAAGAAAAGGCAACCCGCCAGATGGCCCTGCTGCAGCTGATCCCCCAGGCGATTGCCCTCATTATGGAGATCGCGCTGCGCCGCCAGATCCCCGGTGGAATCGGCATCCTGATCAGCAGCGCTATCTATGCCCTCTCCTACGCGTATGCCACCTTCCAGCAGATGATCTCCGAGCGCCGCCTGCAGCGCGGCCGGCTGCCGAGCCGCCTGACCCTCCTGATCGCTGCAGTGATCGTTCCGCTGGTTGTGGCGGTGGTAGTCTTCGTCAACTTCCGCGCCGAGGCGTTGTTCCGACAAGAGGCCAGCAACCGGCTGCAGGCCACCCACCAGACCACCGTCATCCGGGTTTCCACGTGGCTGGACCTCCATATCAGGGCCCTGCGGAACCTGACCCTGTTGCCGGAGATCACCAGTATGGACCCCGAGCAGCAACGCCCGGCCCTGCAGGCGATGGTCAACGCCTATCCCTACATGTACCTGGTCAGCACCACTGACCTGACCGGCGTCAATGTCGCCCGCAGTGATGACCAGGCGCCAAAGGACTATCATGATCGCGCCTGGTTCTTCTACGCCCGCAGTGGTTCTCCCATAGCCTATCAGACCGTGCTAGGGCGGACGAGCGGCCAATCCGCCCTGGTGGTCGCCCGGCCGATCCGCGACCCGGAGACCGGCCTGGTCGCTGGCGTGGGCATGTTCGCCATCACGCTGGCCGACGTCTCTGAGCAGATGCAGGCAAGCCGGATTGGAGAGACAGGGTACACCTACGTGGTAGACGCTGACGACCTGTTGGTGGCCCACCCGGACCCCGAAGCGGTCAGCGAATTAACGGATCTCAGCGATTACCCGCCTGTTGCGGCACTGCGCCGGGGCGTGCGCGGTGTGTTCTCCTTCACCGATTCGGAGGGACGCCGCTGGCAGGCCTATCTGTCCCGGCTGGGGAACAACTGGGGCGTCATCACCCAGCAGCAGGAATCGGAAATCCTGGCCGGTATCCAGACCTTCCAGAACCTCTCCTGGGTCATCCTGGCCATCACCACCGGCATACTCATAGCCATGACGTGGCTGGCCATCCGCCAGTCTCTGCGGCCCATCGGCACCCTCACGGCGACCGCACAGGCCATCACCGCCGGTGACCTGACGCGTGTCGCGCCGGTGGAAAGCGAGGACGAACTGGGCGTGCTGGCCCGCACACTGAACCGGATGACCGAGGAGTTGCGCGGGCTGATCGGCAGTCTGGAGGAGCGCGTCGCCGCACGCACGGCCGACCTGGCCCGGCGGAGCGCACAACTGGAGGCCGCCGCCACTGTCGCTCGCGACGCCACCGCCATCCGCGACGTGAGCACGCTGCTGGCCGAGACGGCGCGGCTCATCTCCGACCGCTTCGGCTTCTATCACGCCGGCATCTTCCTCCTGGATGAGGCGGGTGAGTACGCCGTGCTGCGCGCGGCTTCGTCCGAGGGTGGGCAGAGGATGCTCAGGCGAGGCCACAAATTGCGTGTCGGCGAGGTCGGCATCGTCGGCTACGTCGCTGCAACCGGCAAGCCGCGCATCGCCCTCGACGTCGGCGCGGATGCCGTCTTCTTCAGCAACCCCGACCTGCCGCTGACCCGCTCAGAGATGACCCTGCCGCTGAAGGTCCGCGAGCGGACCATCGGCGCGCTGGACGTACAGTCCACCGAACCCGCGGCCTTCACCGAAGAGGACATCGCCGTCCTGCAGATCCTGGCCGACCAGCTGGCGCTGGCCATCGAGAACGCCCGCCTGCTGGAGCAGAGCCAGAACGCCCTGCGGGAACTACAGGCCATCTACGCCGGGTACACTCTCACCGCCCAGGAGAGCCTGGAACGACTGCCAGCCCTGGGCTACGACCGGGTTGGTATTGCCCCAATAGAAGGGGAGCCTCACCCGGCCGTGACCGCCGCGGTGAGCAGCAACCAGATCGTCACCATGAGCGAGCCGGGGGATGGCCGCGCCACCATAGCCGTCCCTCTGCGCCTGCGCGACCAGGTCATCGGCGCTATCGCCGTAGAGCAACCCCCCGAGGGCGGCGAACTGAGCCCGGAAGATCTCGAAGTGATCCAGGCGGTGAGCGAGCAGGTGGGATTGGCCCTGGAGAGCGCCCGTCTCTACGCCGAGGCGCGCGAACGCGCTGAAGAGCAGGAAGGCCTGGCCCGCATCGCCGCTCTCGCCGGCTCCACCCTGGAGATCGGCGAACTGCTCGACCAGATGATGCACGAGACCCGCCTCCTGGTCGAGGCCCAGACCTGCGTCGTGCTCCTGGAGGACCGCGAGCAGCAGGCGCTGGTGGCCCAGCACGTCTCCTCAGACGAGGACTTCCCTGTCCAACCGGCCGGCTGGCGGGTCCCGACCGATGCGGAGGGCTTCGAGCAGAGCATCTTCGCCCGCGGTGGCGCCTACTACTCCAACATGGGCCTGGAGGACCCAAACATCATCCCTGCCTACCGGCCCTATATGCAGCAGATTCACGTGCGTAACTTCTGCGGGGTGGCCCTGCGCGTGCGCGAGCGCAGCATCGGCGAGCTCTACGTGGTCAACCGCCAGGGCGGCTTTGGACGGGAGGAGTTGCGCATCCTGCGCGCCGTCGCCGGCTACATGGCCAACGCGATCGAGAACACCCGCCTCTTCGCCGAGACACAGGCCGCCGCCCGACGCACCCAGGCGCTGTACGAGACCAGCCGTACCCTCTCCTCAACGATGGAGGAGGAGACGCTGATCCAGGCCATCCTCCAGGCCATCTACCGCATGCTGAGTTGCGAGCACGTGCTCCTCTCCACAGTGGACGAAAGGAACCACACCATCGGCATCCGCCACGGCATCTGGCACGGCCAGTACGACCTGTTCCCCGACTGGATCGAACAAGCCCAGTACCCGCTCGACGCACCGGACATCCTGACGGACATCTATCGCACTGGCCAGACCGAGATCATCGCCGGCTGGGACGAGCGGTTCAACCGCGAGATTTGGGAGAAGTTCGGCCATGAACGGTTGCTGCGCGTCTTTATGCCGATCAAAGCCCGCGGACGGGTCATCGGCATCGTCGAGGTCGGCTACGACCGCGCTGCCAAGGAGCAGGTCACTCAAGAGGAACTGCAACTGATGGCCGCCCTGATAGACCAGGCAGCGGTGGCGCTCGACAACGCTCGTCTGTTCGAAGAAGCCCGGCTGCGCGCCGAGGAATTGGCCGTGCTGAACGAGACTGCCCGGGCTATGGCTTCCACGCTGAACGCGGCCGAAGTGGCCGAAGTCGCCTTCCGCGGGACCTCACGCCTGGTCAACGCCGCCAACTTCTACGTGGCCCTCTACGACCCGGAGACAGAGACGGCGACGTTCCCCCTGGCCGTCGAAGAGGGTCAGCGGGTCTCCTGGCAATCCCGCCGCATGGGGAAGGGCCTGACCGAGTACGTCGCCCGCACCGGGAAACCGTTGCTGATCGAGGGCGACCTGCCCGAGCGGCTGAGGGAAATGGGCGTGGAGATGATCGGACGACAGGCCCTCTCATGGTTGGGAGTGCCGTTGATGATCGGCGATCAGGTGCTGGGGGTGATGGCAGTCCAGAGTTACACCTTCCCCTCCCTGTACGACGCGCACGACCGTGACCTGTTGACCGCCATCGCCAGCCAGACCGCCATTGCCCTACAGAACGCCCGCCTGTTCGAGCGGATGCAGGGCTCGCTGGCCGAGACCGAGACCCTCTACAACGCCAGCCGCCGGTTGACCGCCGCCCGCGACCTCAAGGAGATCGTCGCCGCCGTGGTCGAGGAGGTGCCGACGCCGGCCATCAACCGGGCGGTGCTCTGGAGCCTGGAGCGGGATGCTGACGGACAGCCGGAGGCCTTCGTCTCCGTCGCCAACTGGTACAAGGGCGAGGGCACGGCCCCGCTGCCGGTGGGCGTCCGTTTCCCACTGGCCCAGTTCCCCGCCACGCAACTCACCGTCAGCAGCGAGCCCTTCTTCAGCGATGACATCCAGAAAGATCCGCGGGTGGATAGCGTGACCCAGGCGGTTTTCCGCCAGCAAAACGCCCGTGCCCTGGCGATCCTGCCGATCTGGTTCGGCGCTCGCCAGATCGGCCTGCTGATGTTGGTGGCCGAGGAGGCTTTCCACTTCACCGACCGGGAGATGCGGCCTTTCCGCGCCCTGGTCGGGCAGATGGCAGTGGCGATCGAGAACCGACGCCTGTTCGAGGAGGCCGAGCGTCGCGCCACGCGCGAGCGCACCCTGCGCGAGATCACCGCCCGCGTGCGCGGCGCGACCGACCCCGAGGTGATTATGCGCACCCTGGCGCGCGAGTTGGGTACCGCCCTGGGACGGCCCACCTTCATCCGCCTGGGCAGCGCCGAGATGCTCTCCTCGCCACCCACCGGGCCAGACGGCGGCAATGGAGAAACGCTGCCGCCGGGAGGCAAGTAGCATGGACAAACTCGCATCAACGATCCGCAAGCGACTGAACCCCCTGGCCAGGGAGTACCAGCAACGGCTCCAGGGGATTGAGCCCTACGCCCAGATGCCGTCAGCCGAACGGCTCAAGGTGGCGCGAAGCGACCTGTTGCTCGTCGCCGACTGCCTGGAAGCCCCGGATGACGGCCCGCGCCAGGCGCTCATCCGGACACACGCTGTCGGGCGCGTCGAGCAGGGCATCTCACCCCACTCCCTCTCGCTGGCCCTGAGTGACCTGGAGGAAACCCTTCAGCCATTGACCTCCGACCTGGAGACAGCCCGCGCCCTGTGGCGCGTCCTCTTCCAGACCTACGCCGCTGCGGCTCAGACCGCTGTCGAGCGCATCGCGCAACGGGTGGAACGACCCACCCTCGAATCGGAGCGCAAGTTTGGCGAGATGGTGAGCCGCGCCGCCATCGGCTTCTTCCGCACCACCGTCGCCGGGCAGATCGTTGACGCCAACCCCGCCCTGCTCCGCCTCTTGCGCTTCGACTCGGTCGAACAGGCCAACGAGGTCGGCCTGCTGAACCTCTACGTGGACCCCACCGACCGACAACGGCTGATCGCAGCGCTGCAGCAGGGGCCGGTCTCCGGCTTCGAAACGCGCTTCCGGCGCGGCGATGGGGAAATCATTGACATCTCCGTCGGCGCGCACCTGGAGTTCGATGAGCGGGGCAACCCGCAGTACATCGAAGGAACGCTGGAAGACATCACCGAGCGCAAGCAGGTGGAGCAGATCCTCGAGGAGCAGCGCGCCTTCCTGCGCCAGATCATTGACATCAATCCCCACTTCATCTTCGTGAAGGACCGCGAGGGACGGTTCGTGCTGGTCAACCAGGCCCTTGCCGAAGCCTACGGCTCCACTCCCGATGGGCTGGTGGGCAAGAGCGACGCCGACTTCAATCCCAACGTCGAGGAGGTGGAAGCCTTCCATCGGGACGACCTGGAGGTGATGGACACCGGCCGCGAGAAGTTCATCCCCGAGGAGCCCATCACCGACAGCACCGGTCGGTTGCGCTGGCTGCAGACCATCAAGCGCCCCATGGTGGACAAGGACGGCGTGGTCCGCCACCTGGTCGGCGTCGCCACCGACATCACCGAGCGCAAGCGAGTCGAAGAGCAGCTCAGAGCGCTGCTGGAACGCCGCGGCTATCAGGTGCAGATCAGCGCCGAGATCGCCCAGGCCATCGCCGCCGCACCGGCGCTGGACGAACTGTTCCGCCGCGTGGTTACCGCCATCAAGGAACGGCTTGGCTACTACCACGCGCAGATCTTCCGCTACGAGCCGGCCCTGAACGCGATGGTGCTGGTCGCCGGCTACGGCGAAGCGGGCGAGCGGATGCTGGCCCGCGGCCACCGTCTGGAGATGAACGTCGGCGTCGTGGGTACCGCGGCCACCACCGGACAGGCGGTGCTGGCCAGCGATGTCACCACCGACAGGAACTGGCAGCCCAACCCCGACCTGCCGGACACAAAGGGAGAACTGGCCGTGCCCATCCGGCTGGGCGAAGAGGTGCTGGGCATCCTCGACGTGCAGAGTGACCAGGCCGGCGCGCTGACGCTGGAAGACCAGGTGATGCTGGAAAACATCTCCGCCCTCATCGCCCTGGCCATCGAGGACACCCGCCTGCGCCAGGAGATGGAGGAGCGGCTGCGCGAACTGGACGCCGTCTACCGCGCCACCAGCGAGGCCGGCTGGCAGGCCTTCTGGTCCACCGGCAAGATGACCACCGGCTACCTGTTCGACCGCACCGCCGTCCGCCCGGTCAAAGACCTGTGGCTTCCGGAGATCGCTCAGGCGGTGACGCAGAAGACCCCCATCACTCCTGCTCCTGACCAGCCCATCGCCGTGACGCCCCTCTCCGTGCGCGGCGAGGTCATCGGCGCGCTGGGCGTCTATGACGACCCGCTTCACCCACTCACCTCCGACGACCTGGCGCTGATCGAGCAGGTCTCCGAGCAGGGCGCGCTGGCCCTGGAAAGCGCCCGCCTGTTCGAGCAGACCCAACTGGCCCTCGCCGAGACGGCAGCGCTGTACCAGGCCAGCGCCAACCTCAACAGCGCCACCACCTACGACGAGATCCTGGACGCCCTCCGCAACCACACCCTCCTGGGCGGGGCCGACCTCGTGGTGGCGATCATCCTGTTCGAGAAGCCGTGGACGGCGCAAGAAAGACCGGAGTGGGCCATCCCTGTGGCCCGCCGGGCCAACCTTCCGCCGGGGGTGCTCAGCCCGCGCTACCCGCTATCGCTGTTCCCCGCCGCTGCCCAACTGCTGCGGCAGGAAGCGCCGACGCTCATCTCGAGCATCGCCGACGATCCCCGCCTGGACGAATCCTCCCGCGCCCTGTTCGGCCAGCGCTTCGGCGCTCACAGCCTGGCCGTAGTGCCGCTGATGGTGGGCCGCGATACCATCGGCTTCGTCCAGGGCTCCTTCAGCCAGCAGACCCAGTTCCCGGAGGACGCCGTGCGCCGTCTGGTCGCCCTGTCCGGCCAGGCCGCCATCGCCGTCGAGAGCATCCGCCGCCTGGAACAGGTGGAGCGCTCGCTCGAAGAGGCCGAGGCGCTCTACCGCGCCAGCCGGGCCATCGGCGAAGCGACCTCGCTGGAGGAGATCGCCCGCGGCGCCGCGGAGGTCGGGGCATCGCTGACGATGAACTTCTGCTCCCTGACGCTCATCACCACGACAGACGAGGCGGGGTTGCCGCTCCGCGGCGACGTCTACCCGGTGGACATCACCCCAGATGGCTGCCACGCCAGACCGGCTATAGCCGATTGGGAGATGGAGGACCGGGCCACGGCTCATCAGATCGCTATAGACCCGGCCGCCATCCTGACTTTCACGGACATCGAGAACCCGCAGGCCAACATCTCCGCCGAAGCGCGAAAATGGCTACGCTCCATCGGCATGCGCGGTGGGGCCATCACCGGGCTGACCGTGCGCGGCAGATTGGCTGGCCTGCTGGCCTTTGCCAGCACCTCCGCGGTCACTGAGATGCCATTGGAGCACACTCGCCGCATCCGCACCATCGCCGACCAGGTCTCCGTGGCCATCGAGAACCGGCTGCTGCTGGAAGAGACCCGCCGACGCGCCACGCAGTTGGAGACTGCTGCCGATGTCTCCAGCGCGGCCTCCTCTCTCCTGAACCTGGACGAACTGCTGCCCCAGGCGGTGGAACTGATCCGCCAGCGGTTCGACTTCTACTATGTCGGTGTCTTCCTGCTCGACGAGAGTGGACAATGGGCCGTGCTCCGCGCCGGTACCGGCGAAGCGGGGCAGCGAATGCTCGAGACGGGCCACCGCCTGGAGGTCGGCGGCGCTTCGATGATCGGCCAGGCAATCGCCCGCGGCGAGCCGCGCATCGCCTTCGACGTCGGCGAGGAGGCCGTGCGTTTCGATAACCCCCTCCTGCCGGAGACCCGCTCCGAAATGGCCCTGCCGCTGGTCAGCCGTGGCCGTCCCATCGGCGCGATGACCATTCAGGCCACCCAGCCGCTGGCTTTCGCCGCGGAGGACATCACCGTGCTGCGCACGATGGCCGACCAGTTGAGCAACGCCATCGAGAATGCCCGCCTCTTCTCCGAGATCGAGCGCGCCCTCCTGGAGACGCGCGACCTCTTCGAGGCCGGCCGTGCCATCGGCGCCGCCGCCTCTGCCGAGGAAGTGGCCCAGGCGTTGGTGGAATACGCCGCCCGCGCCAGCCTGGATGTCGCCCGCATCCTGCTGTTCGAACGGAGCGGCGACAGGGTCACGCATGTGGTGATGTCGGAATCGTGGACGGTGGACAACCGCCCCGTCCATCCGACAGGCACCCGGCTGCCCGTTGACGAGTTCGCCCTCTTCGGCCTGACCCAGGCCACGGAGACGGTCGTCGTTGAGGATATCCACGCCGACCCCAGAGTGGACGAGGGCATGCGGATTATGATGGAAGTCATCCGCCTGCGATCCTTCGCCCTCATCCCCATGAGCATCGGCCAACGGCAGATCGGCATGCTGCTGGTCGGACGGGACCTTCCATCCTCATACCCCGAGAAGACCATCCGCAACCTGTGGACCCTGTGCGGGCAGGCAGCCATCGCCGTCGAGAACCTGCGACTCCTGGAGGAGACCCGCCGCCGGGCGCAGGAACTGGAAGCCATCAACGAGATGGGCCGCACCATCACCTCCGTGCTGGACCCCGACGTGCTGCTGCGTCAGATCGCCGATACCACCAAGAGCCGCTTCGGCCACGACTACGTGAGCATCCTGCTGGTCGAAGGGGAGAACCGCCTGGTCCTGGCCGACGGCAGCACCATTGGCAACAGCGACCGACGCCTGACCCCGCGCAGCGCCGTCTTCGACCTGCGCCGACCGGGTATCCTCACCGACGCGGTGCGCACCGGCCAGCCGGTGCTGGTCAACGATGTCCTGAGCGATCCGCGTTACACCACGGTGCCGGAACTCTCGGCCACACGCGCCCAACTGGTGGTGCCTCTGGAGGTGAAAGGCCATATCATCGGCGTGCTGAACGTTGAGCGCAACCGCCCCTATTCCTTCGACCAGACCGACGTGCTGCTCCTTCAGTCCCTGGCCAGCCAGGCAGCGGTGGCCATCGAGAACGCCCGCCTCTTCGCCGACACCGAAGCAGAGGCCCGGCGGCGCTCCCTCATCGGCGAGGTGCTGCAGGCCGCAGCCACCTCGATGGAGCCGGAGGACCTGCTCCATCGGGCTGGCGAGGCCATCTCTCGCAACATGGAAATCCCCTCGGCGATCCTCCTCTGGGAGCCCGCAGAGGACGCTTTCCGCGTAATCGCCATCCACAGCGCCGAAGCCGAAGATGCCCCGGTGCCTGCGGACCTGCGCGTGACCCGCGAGATGGACCCCACCCTCTTCACCGTCCTGGAACGCCGTCGCCCGCAGTTCCTGGATATGACCGGCGGGCCGCTGAGCAGCCCGCTCTCCGGCGTGGCCGCTCACGCCGGCCTTCGCTCCGCGATCTACGTGCCCCTGACCTCCCGCGACCAGGTGTTGGGTGTGCTGGCCCTTGGCCGCTCCGAAGAGCAGCACCCGATCACCCCTGAGCGTGTCAGTTTCGCCGAGATCGTCGCCGCCAACCTCAGCGTGGCGCTGGAGAACGCCCGCCTCTATCAGGAAGCGGTGCAGACCGCCGAACGGTTGGCGGAGGTGGACCGGCTGAAGAGCCAGTTCCTGGCCAACATGTCCCACGAACTCCGCACGCCGCTCAACTCGATCATCGGCTTCTCCCGCGTCATTCTCAAGGGGATTGACGGCCCGCTGACCGACCTGCAACGGCAGGACCTGGAGGCGATCTACTCCAGCGGCCAACACCTGCTGAACCTGATCAACGACATCCTCGACATCTCCAAGGTGGAAGCCGGCAAGATGGAGCTGGCCTTCGAACCGACCAACGTCACCGAGATCATCCACAGCGTCATGTCCACCGCCACCGCTCTGGTCAAGGACAAGCCGATCCAACTGGAGACGGACATCCCGGAGGAGTTGCCGGTGATCATCGCGGACAACCGCCGCGTTCACCAGATTCTGCTCAACCTGGTCTCCAATGCCGCCAAGTTCACCGAGCAGGGTTTCATCCGTGTCTCGGCCCACGCCGATGACGAGTTCGTCACCATCTCCGTGAGCGACAGCGGCATCGGCATCCCGCCGGACAAACTGGACAACGTCTTCGTCGCCTTCACTCAGGTGGACGCATCGGCCACGCGGCGCTTCGGCGGCACCGGCCTGGGACTGGCCATCAGCCGCTCCTTCGTCGAACTGCACGGCGGACGCATCTGGGCTGAGAGCAAGGTGGGAGAGGGCTCCTGTTTCTCCTTCTCCCTGCCGATCAAAGGGCCCCACCCGCCTGAGGAACCAGCACCACCGCCCGCCGCGGGGGAGGAGGCGGAGAAGCCTGGCGCCCGCATCGTGCTCTGTGTGGACGATGACGAGGGGGTGATCACCCTCTTCCGCCGCTACCTGGACAAGCAGGGTTACCACGTCATCGGGCTGACTGACCCATATCGGGTGGTGGAGGAAGCGCAGCGGCTGCAACCCTTCGCCATCACCCTGGATGTGATGATGCCCGGCAAGGACGGCTGGCAGGTCATCCACGAACTGAAGGCTAACCCGTCAACGCGCGCCATCCCGGTGGTGATGTGCACCATCGTCAGCGAACAGGGCCGGGGGATGAGCCTCGGCGCTGCCGACTATCTGGTCAAGCCGATCCTCGAACAGGACCTGCTGGCGGCGTTGGACCGCCTGGACCGTGAGGCGGGACGCCACCGCGTGCTGGTCGTGGATGACCAGCCCGATGACCGCGCCCTCCTGCGGCGCATCGTCGAGGGCCAGGACGGCTACGAGGTGATCGAGGCTGCTGGCGGCCAGGAAGCCATCGCCCTGGTGGGCCAGATTCACCCCGACATCATCATCCTCGACCTGCTGATGCCAGAGGTGGACGGCTTCGCTGTGCTCGAAGCGCTGAAGATGAACGAAACGACCCGCTTCATCCCAATCATCGTCGTGACGGCCAAAGATCTGACTGAGGGGGATCGCCTGGTGCTCAACGACCGTATCGAAGCGCTGGTGCACAAGGGCGTGCTGGAACAGGAAGAGCTGTTGGAGGACGTCGCTGCCGCCTTGCGCAAGGTCAGCCACGTCGTTGGACGGAAGTAGGGGTGAGGCAACGCCTCACCCCTACCATCGGACAACGCGGGTCACAGCCCGCGCCCCCAGCCGCCGGACTGTGGTCCGGCGGCTCTCGAAGTTCTCTCTACCACAAGGACATATGAACCACAAACCCCATTTCCAACTGGAGTGCGCCCGCTGTAAACACCGCATGCCGTTCGACTGGTCGGTGCAACTCTGCCCGAACTGCGGCGGGGACTGGCTGGAGGTCACTTACGACTACGAAGAAGTGGCCCGCGCGTGGCCCAAGGCGCTGCGCGACCGCCCGTTCAACATGTGGCGGTACCGCGAACTGTTGCCGCTACGCGACTTCGCCAGCCGGCTGACGTTAGGCGAGGGAGGCACCCCTCTCCTTCACACCACCAACCTGGGGATGATGCTCAGCGCCCCCCACATCTATGCCAAGGACGAGCGGCACGGCCCCACCGGCTCCTTCAAAGACCGCCAGGCCGCACTGGCCATCTCGGCGATGAAGGAACAGGGGGTCACCGAGGCTGTCGTCGCCTCTACCGGCAACGTCGCGATCTCCTACTCCGCCTACTCCGCCCTGGCCGGGATCAAGATGTGGGCCTTTCTCACCAGCCTTGTGCCGGCAGAGAAAATGCGCGAAGTCGCCATCTACGGCAGCAAGGTGATCAAAGTCACTGGCACCTACGATCAGACCAAGCAGGTGGCTGCTCAGTTCGCGCACCGTCAGGGGTTATTCCTGGACCGGGGCATCCGTTACATCGCTGCGCGCGAGAGTATGAAAACGGTGGCCTTCGAGATTGCCGAGCAACTGGCAGAGCACCTGGGCCCCGGCCCCACCCCCTGGCGGGCACCTGACTGGTACATCCAGGCAGTCAGCGGCGGCCTCGGGCCGGTGGGGGTATGGAAAGGCTTTCAGGAACTGCTCCAGATGGGACTGGTGGATCGGATGCCACGCCTGGCCTGCATCCAGGCCGAGGGTTGTGCGCCGATGGTCCACTCTTTCGCCAAAGGATTGACCGAAGCAGAGCCGGTGCTTCAGCCGCGCACGCGCATCATCACCGTCGCCACCGGCAACCCCGGCCCGGCCTATACCTTCCTGGCCCGCGTCATCCGCGAGCACGGCGGCGCCTTCGAGATGGTCAGCGACGAAGAGGCCTTCCGCGCCATCCACGTCATGGCCAAACTGGAAGGCCTGTCTATGGAACCAGCGGCCGCCATGGCCTTCGCCGGCCTCTTCAAGCTGCTCAGCAAAGGAATCATCCAAAGGGACGAGGTCGTCGTGGTCAACTGCTCCGGCCATACCTTCCCGGTGGAAAAGCATCTGCTGGACGAGGACTGGGCACAGACGGTGCAGATGCCCGCTCCAAGGCCAGTCCAGGAGGAGGGGTTGCTGGGCACATTGGAGCAACTGGATCGGAGCATGCGCCGCATCGCCATCCTGGAAGACGACCCGAGCGCTACCCGACTGCTGCGCCGCATCCTCCAGGCCCGCGGAGATTACCAGATCTTCACCGCCGAGGACGGCCGTAGCGGTCTGGAACTGATCCGCAGGGAGCGGCCCGACGTCGTCCTGCTGGACCTGATGATGCCCGAGATAGACGGTTTCGGCGTGCTGGAGGCGCTGCAGGAGGACGACGAGTTGCAGGACATCCCCGTCATCGTCGTCACGGCCAAAGAGCTCACTCCAACCGAGCGCTCCAGACTGAGCGGGCAGATCCGTATGCTCCTGCAGAAGGGTACCTTCAGTGACGAGGAACTGCTGCAGGAAGTGCTGAGTGCGTTGGAGGAAAGCGACGAGTGAACAGCGAAGCCATCCGCATCCTCTACGTCGAAGATGACCCCGCCAGCGCCACCCTGGTACAGCGCATTCTGGCCACGGAAGGGTACGACCTGAGCATCGTGACCGACGGGGTGGAGGCGCTGGAGGCCGCTCAGAGGCTCCGGCCCCACCTGATCCTGATGGACATCAACATCAGCGGGCTGGATGGCTATGAGGTCACCACCCGTCTCCGCTCGATGGAGGAGATGCAGGACGTGCCCATCGTCGCCGTGACCGCTGCGACGCTGCGCGGCGACCGGGAGCGGGCGCTTATCGCCGGCTGTGACGGCTACATCCCCAAGCCCATCGACGTGGACCGCTTTCCTGAGCAGGTGCGCGCCTTCCTGGGCGGACAGAAAGAGCAGATCGAGTCACCTGAGGAGAAAAGCCGGTACCTGGTCGAGTACAGCCACCGACTGGTGGAGCGGCTGGAAGAGAAGATCCACGAACTGGAGGAGGCCCACGCCGAACTGCGCCGGATCGAGAAGATGAAATCCGATTTCGTCATCCTGGCCGGCCACGAATTGCGCACCCCGCTCACCGTCATCTACGGCTACACCCAACTCCTGCTGGCCAACCCGCAGATCCCCGGCTCGCCCGACCAGGAAGGCAGCCCTCGTCACCTGATCACCCAGGTCGCCCAGGCCACCCATCGTCTCTCCCAGGTGATCGAGGATATCCTCAACGTCTCCCTGATCGACGCCAACCGCCTGGAATTGATCACAGTGCCCGTTTTCTTGTCGTCCCTGGTGACCAGTGTGATCCAGAGCGTCAAACGGGCCAGCCAGGACCGGCAACTGGAGTTCGTCGTCGCGGGCTTCGAGGACCTGCCACCCGTGCGCGGGGATGCCCAGCGGCTACATCAGGCGCTGTGGAACGTGATCACCAACTCGGTGAAGTACACGCCCGATGGAGGGCGCATCACGATCACTGGCGAGCAGCTGGAACAGACCGTCCACATCAAGGTAGAGGACACCGGCATCGGTCTGGACCCACAGGAGCGGGAGCGCATCTTCGACCGCTTCTACGTGCTGGAGGACACCACCTTCCATCGTTCCAGCAAGACTGCCTTCAAGGGCGGCGGGCTGGGGTTGGGGTTGACGGTGGCGCGGGGGATCATCGAGGCGCACAACGGGAAGATCTGGGCCGAGAGCAGCGGACGGGACGAACAGAACCTGCCGGGCACGACCTTCCACATCCTCCTGCCCCTGCCGTCCTAGACTTCCTCCTCCCACCAGCGACGGGTCTCCCGCGGTGGGCCGATATCCCGCCGGCCCAGCATCACCCCGAAGACCAGGATGCCGCCGCCCAACCACTGCAGCGGCGTCAGCCGGTCGTTGAGCAGAAGGAAAGCGAACCCCAGGGAGACCACCAGTTCCAGCAGGCCGATCAGCGACGCCTCGATCCCGCCCAGCCGCTTCAAGCCGGCGAACATCAGGATACGGGAGAGGGCGGTGGTCACTCCCAAAGCCAGGATGATCGCCCAGCCAGGCCCAGAGACCGGTTCCAGCGCCCCGCCCTGCAGCAGCCGCGCTATGCCCACCACAACCCACATCCCGGTCAGGACGTACACCGCTGCAGTGGGCGCGGGGACGTCGGCCAGCACCCACTGTCCCATCACCACGTGCCAGCCATAGGCCGCCGCCGAAGCGACCATCAGCATCGCCCCCAGCCAGTCCGGCTCGCCCCCGCCGGTCTGCGCCAGCAGGTAGATGCCGCACAACGCCATGGCCAACCGCAGCAACGTCAGCCGACGCAACGGCTCCCCCGACGCAGTCAGGAAAATCACCACCCACAGTGGATAGAGCGTGTTGAGGAAAGAGGCGGGCGAAGCATCCAGCCGTTGAAGGCCGCTGTAGTAGAGCAGCGACCCCACGCCGTTGACCGCGCCCACCGCCACGCAGTTCACCAGGTCCCGCCAGGTGATGCGCAGTGCCACGGAACGCCAGAAGATCAGCACCACTCCCCACACGAGCAGCACCGCCACCAGCGTCCGCGCTGCGGCCAAAGTGAAGGGGCGCACCCCCTCGCTGTAGGCCAGTTTACCCAGCACCGGCGCCCAACCCAGAAAGAAACTGGAAAGGAGGGCGTTGCGTATCCCCTGACGGCGCTCGGCGTCCCCACGTTGCTGCTTCAACCCATCCTCCTCACATCATTGTACCGGCAAAGGGCACAGCGGGCAAGCGGCGATCCTGTGCCGCTGCCCCCGCGCCGTGGGTAGCGGCGGCATCCCTATGCCGCCGCGGCATCCCTATGCCGCCGCGGCATCCCCACGCCGCCACCCCCGCGCTGCGGTAGCGGCGGCATCCCTATGCCGCCGCCGCACCCCCACGCCGCCACCCCCGCGCTGCGGTAGCGGCGGCATCCCTATGCCGCCGCCCCCGCACCGTGGGTAGCGGCGGCATCCCTATGCCGCCGCCGCATCCCTGTGCCGCCGCCCCCGCACCGTGGTAGCGGCGGCATCCCTATGCCGCCGCCGCATCCCTGTGCCGCTGCGGCATCCCCACGCCGCTGTCCCCGCGCCGTGGGTAGCGGCGGCATCCCTGTGCCGCCGCCCCCGCACCGTGGGTAGCGGCGGCATCCCTATGCCGCCGCCGCACCCCCACGCCGCCGCTGGACAGAGAAGCAAAGGGATGTTATACTCCAACCCACTGTATCCTTCGCCCATCTCTGGAGACGCGATGACAGAAAAACCGAATACTTTCTGGCTCGACCGGCCGGTCTTCGTCACCGGCTGCACCGGGCTGTTGGGTTCCTGGCTGACCATCGCCCTGGTGAACGCTGGCGCACAGGTCGTGGGGCTCGTGCGCGACGAGGTGCCCCACTCCCACCTGCGCCGATCCGGCACCATCGAGCGGATCACCGTGGTTCGCGGGGACGTCACAGACATTGCGTTGATGGAACGGTCGCTGAACGAATACGAGATCGAGACCGTCTTCCATCTGGCGGCCCAGACCATCGTCCCGATCGCCAACCGCGCCCCCCTCTCCACGTTCGACACCAACATCCGCGGTACGTGGACGCTCCTGGAAGCCGCCCGCCGCTCTCCCACCGTCCGCCGCGTCGTCACCGCCTCCAGCGACAAGGCCTACGGCGCGCTGCCCACCCTCCCCTACACCGAGGACATGCCGCTGCGCGGCGCTCATCCTTATGACGTCTCCAAGTCCTGCGCCGACCTCATCGCCCAGGCCTACGCCGCCACCTACAACCTGCCGGTCGCCGTCACGCGCTGCGCCAACCTCTACGGCGGCGGCGACCTGAACTGGAACCGCATCGTACCTGGAACCATCCGCTCAGCCCTGCTGGGGGAACGGCCCGTCATCCGCTCCGACGGCAGTCCACAACGGGACTATCTCTACGTCCAGGACGCCGTCCGCGCCTACCTGGCCCTGGCCGAACACCTGCATCGTCCGGATGTTCAGGGACAGGCCTTCAACTTCGGCACGCAGAAGCCCCTGACGGCCCTGGAATTGGTGCGTACCATCATCGCGTTGACCGACCACCCCGACCTGGAGCCACTCATCCTGGGGGAGGCTGGCCACGAGATTCAGGACCAGTACCTGGACAGCACGAAGGCGCAGCGGCTGCTCGGCTGGCAGCCGGCGCACACACTGGAAGAGGGGCTACGGGAGACGATTGCCTGGTATCGAGACTTCCTGTGCGACAAGGAGCGCAGGTGACAGGTCGGCGAGTGCTGATCACTGGCGCGACAGGCTTCATCGGCCAGCACCTGACTCGTCGGCTGGCGGCGATGAATGCCGAGATCTGGGCCGGGGTGTTCCCCCAGGAGCCTGAAGAGCGCGTCGCGGCGCTACCGGCGGGAGCAGAGAGGCTCCCGCTTGACCTGCGCGATCCGGCCACTGTGGGCGACGCTGTGGCCCGCAGCAGACCAGAGTACATCTTCCACCTGGCCGCTGTCGGCGTCACCGAGCCGGGGATAGACCCCCTGACCGCGTTGACGGTCAACGTCGGCGGCACGGTGGCTCTGCTCCAGGCCGCCCAGAAACAGGCGGTTGAGCGCATCCTGCTGCTGGGCACCGCCTACGAGTATGGGGCACGAGAGGCGCTGGAAGGACTCGACCCCTTCAACTTCTACGCCGCCTCGAAGGCCGCCGCATGGGCCTTCGCCCGCGCGTGGTGGCGTGTCGCACAGACGCCGGTGGTCATCGCGCGCCCATTCCAGGTCTATGGGCCTGGCCAGCCAGCACACACGCTGCTGCCGTCGGTCATCCGCGCGGCGCTGGCGGGCGAGGACTTCCCGATGACCCCCGGCGAGCAGGAGCGGGACTTCATTTACGTAGATGACGTTGTCGAAGGGTTGCTGGTCATCGCCGCCACGCCCGGCATCGAGGGGGCCAGTCTCGACCTCGGCACCGGCCAGTCCCACGCCATTCGCCACGTCGTCGAGCGGGTGTGGGCGCTGACCGGAGCGCAGGGCTGTATCCGCGTGGGGGCGCTGCCTTACCGGCCCGCCGAGGTGATGCACCTGGTGGCCGACGCCGACCACACCGCCCGCCTGACCGGCTGGCGGGCGAAAGTGGGGCTGGAAGAGGGGCTGAGACGGATGATAGACCACGGACGACAGACGACGGACCACGGACGACAGACCACGGACGACGGGCCGCGAAGGGGCGGACAGGTGAGATGAAAGGGGAAGAACGCGAGAAGGTGAAGGGCGAAGAGCCGAAGGGCGAAGAGGCGAAGGGCGGGGAGGACCTGCGCCAGCAGATTCGCGCGCTGGTTGCCGACTACTACCGCGCCGTACACGCCAGCCGCCCCTTCATCCCTGGCCAGACACGCGTGCAGTACGGCGGCCGCGTCTACGACGAGCAGGAGATGATCGCCGCGGTGGATGCGGTGCTCGATTTCTGGCTGACCGCCGGCCCGCGCGCGGAAGCGTTCGAGGCGCGCCTGGCAGAGACGGTGGGCACGGCCCACGCCCTGGCGGTCAACTCCGGCTCCTCCGCCAACCTGCTGGCCGTCGCCGCGCTCCGCTCGCGGCGGCTGGAGCGCCCGCTCCAGCCCGGGGACGAGGTCATCACCTCGGCGCTGGCTTTCCCCACCACCGTCGCCCCGATCCTGCAGAACGGCCTGGTGCCGGTGTTCGTGGACTGCGAGCCGGCGACCTACAACCTGGACCCGAGCCATCTGGAGGCAGCGCTGTCGCCGCGGACCCGGGCCATCTTCCTGGCGCACACCCTCGGCAACCCGGCAGAGATGGAGCCGGTAATGGACTTCGCGCGCGCCCATGACCTGTACGTCATCGAGGACACCTGCGATGCGCTCGGCGCGGTCTACAACGGGCAGATGGTGGGCACTTTCGGCCACCTGGCGACGCTCAGTTTCTACCCCGCCCATCACATCACCACCGGCGAGGGCGGCGCGGTGCTGACAGGCGACCCGCTGCTGGCGCACATCGTGCGCAGCCTGCGCGACTGGGGACGGGACTGTTGGTGCCGCCACAACAGCCCGCCCAACGGGGCCTGCGGTCACCGCTTCGATTGGACGATTCCTGGCCTGGAGGAGCCCTACGACCACCGCTACTTCTACGTCGAGATCGGTTACAACCTGAAGATGACCGATGTGCAGGCCGCCATCGGCCTGGCGCAACTGGAGAAACTACCGGCCTTCCTGGAAGCCCGCCGCCGCAACTTCCAATGGCTACGCGAAGGACTGGAGCCCTACAGCGCTTTCCTGACCCTGCCTGTCTGGAGCCCGCACGCTCAGCCCGCCTGGTTCGCCTTCCCCATCACCGTGCGCCCGGAGGCCCCCTTCACCCGCCGCGACCTGACCACCTTCCTGGAACAGCACAACATCGAGACGCGCCTGCTGTTCGCCGGCAACATCCTCCGCCAACCTGCCTACCGCGACATCCCCCACCGCATCGTCGGCTCCCTCGCCAACTCCGACCAGGTCCTCCGCTCCACCTTCTTCATCGGCGTCTACCCCGGCCTCGACCGCGCGCGCATTGACCATATCCTGCAAACCTTCGCCCACTTCTTCGCCTCCAACTTCCAACCTCCAACCAAAACCTGAACCATGAAACTATCCATCCTCATCTGCGCCTATAACGAACGAGACACCATCCTCACCGTCCTGGAACGGGTGCGGGCGGTTAACCTGGGAGCGGAATGGCAAAAGGAGATTATCGTCGTGGACAACTGCTCCACCGATGGCACCCGCGAACTGCTGCAGGGGCTCCCCTGGCCCGACGTGCGCGTCATCCTGCAGCCGCGCAACCTGGGCAAAGGCACGTCGGTACGCACGGCCATCGCCCACTGCAGCGGGGACTACGCCATCATCCAGGACGCCGACCTGGAGTACGACCCGGCCGAGTATTCGCTCTTCCTGGAGCGCCTGGCCCAGGATTGGCCGGCGGCCATCTACGGGTCGCGCACCCTGGGCGGCCGGGCGGTCTACAAGTACGTGGCCAACTACCTGGGAGTGCGCTTCCTCACCACCCTGACCAACCTCCTCTATGGGGCCCACTTGACAGACGTGGCAACCGCCGCTAAGATGGTGCGGGTGGAGGTGCTGCGCAGCCTCAACCTGGTGGGGACAGGTTTCGACCTGGACTTCGAACTGACCGACAAACTCCTGCGCGCGGGCTACGAGATCGTCGAGATTCCCATCACCTATCGCCCACGCACCACCGCCGAGGGAAAGAAGATTCGCCCGTGGGACGGGCTGTGGGCCCTGCGGGTCATCCTGCGCGACCGGTTCCTGCCACTGAGCCACATTGTGCGGAGTGAGAGCCGATGAACGTCGTCGTCACCGGATCCATATCCTATGACTACCTGATGCGTTTCCCTGGCCGCTTCGTCGAGCACATCCTGCCCGACCAGTTGCACCACCTCTCGCTCAGTTTCCTGGTAGATGAGATGCGCCGACAGTGGGGCGGATGCGCGGCCAACATCGCCTACAACCTGGCCCTGTTGGGCGAGCGTCCGCGGCTGATGGGCACCGTGGG
>DAOTYX010000143.1:0-13439 GCA_034434635.1 Anaerolineae bacterium
CCGGCGGGCCGTACAAGCACGCTCACCGGCAGGCTTTCCACCACCTGTCCCGTCGCGTCCAGTCCGACGGCGGCGAAGGTGTGCTCGCCGACCGCGAGCGTCCAGAACGTCTCATAGGGCGGCGCGGTGAGGGTCGCCAGCGGCTCGCCGTCGGCGTACAACGTCACCTGCGTCAGCACGATTCCATCGCCAGGGCGGGCAGCGACGCGGACGGACTGGTAGGCCAGCGGCACCGTCACCGACAGGCGGTAGACCGTGCCGGGGTCGGGATGGGTGATGACCAGGCCAGCCTCTGTCGTCTGCTCGCCGTTCCCGGCCTCCGGGGCGAGCGGCCAGCCATTCCGTCGTGCCCACTCCTGGACCTCCGCCGGAACGAAGAGGAAGACGCGCTCCACCACCCGCCCGGGCGGGGTGTCCGGCCCGGCGGGGTTGCCCGTCGCGGCGTCCACCCGGAGCGGGCGGTACCAGTCGTCCTGGCGGGTGGGAGCCGTGCCGGCCAGGAAGAGTTCCGTCCGCGTGCGGGGGCAGTAGGGGCTGGGCAGCAGGCCGGAGAGGGCGCAGACCTCCACCCGTTCCAGGCCCGGGGGTTCGGTGAACGGGAGCGCCGGCTGGCCGCGCAGCGCCGCGCGCATGAAGTCGTGCCAGATGGGGCCGGCCCCCTCGATGCCGGAGATGTGCACCATCGGCCGGCCGTCGGCATTGCCGACCCAGACGCCGGTCACCAACTGCGGCGTGTACCCCACCGTCCAGTTGTCCCGCCAGTCGGAGGAGGTGCCGGTCTTGGCCGCCGCCGGGCGGGAGAGGAGGAGGACACTGCTGGAGCCGAAAGCGGGGGCGCGTGCCTCGTTGTCGGAAAGGATGTCGGTGATCAGGTAGGCCACACGCGGGTCGAGCACCTGTGGCCCCAGGCCAGAGTGGGCGCGGTAGCGGAGCGCGCCGGTCTCGTCCCGCACCTCCAGCACCGTGTACGGCTCTACCCGCCGCCCGCCGTTGGCGAAGGCGCCGTAGGCGGCGGTCAACTCTGTCAGGCGCACCTCCCCACCGCCCAGCGTCAGCGCCAGGCCGAACCGCTCCCCCGCTCCGAATGACGAAAGCCCCATGTCGCCAGCCAAAGCCACCAGCCGATCCACCCCCACCTGCTGAAGGACACGCACCGCCGGGACGTTGTAGGAACAGGCCAGCGCCTGCCGGGCGGAGACCGGGCCGTGGAAGCGGTTGTCGTAGTTCTGGGGGACGTAGGGGCGGCCCTCGCGGGTGGGGAAGGAGGTGCGCACGTCGAACAGCACCGAGGCGGGGGTCAACAGCGGCAGGCCGTCCACGCCCGCTATCTGTGGGTCGAAGGCCGCGGCATAGGTCAACGGCTTGATCGCCGAGCCGGGCTGACGCAGAGCCAGCGCCGCATTGACCGCCCCATCAATCGCCGGGTCGAAGTAGTCGGGACTGCCCACCATCGCCAGCACCTGACCGCTCTGCGGGTCGAGCGCCACCAGGGCGGCGTTGTTGACGTCGTGGTAGGCGCTCCCCTCCCCCGCTTCCGCCAGCCGCGCCAGGTGGCGACGGATGGCCCGCTCGCCAGTGTGCTGCAGGTCCAGGTCAAGGGTGGTGGTGACCACCAACCCGTCGGTGTACAGCGCCTCCAGGCCGAACTCCCGCTCCAGCCAGGCGCGGACGACCATCACGAAGTGCGGCGCTTCGATGGGGAAGGGGGCCGCGGCGAAGTGCAGCCGTTCCTCCTCCGCCAGACGGGCCTGTTCCTCGGTGATGTACCCCTGTTCGACCATCAGCCGCAGCACCACCCGCTGCCGCTCGCGCGCCGCTTCCGGATTGGTCAGCGGGTCATAGACCGCCGGGGACTGTGGCAGCCCACTCAGCAGGGCGCACTCGGCCAGGTCCAACTCCGCTGCCCCTTTGCCGAAGTAGGCGCGTGCGGCGGCCTCGATGCCGTAGGCCAGGTTGCCGTAATTGACCTCGTTCAGGTAGAGTGCCAACACCTCGTCCTTGGAGTAGGTGCGGGCGATGCGCCAGGCCAGGATGGACTCGCGCAGTTTGCGGGCCAGGGTGCGCTCGGCCCGCTCCTGGGGGTCAAGCAGGAGATTGCGGGCCAGTTGCTGGGTGATGGTGGAGCCGCCGGCCAGCACCTCGCCGCCGCGCAGGTTGATCCACAGGGCACGCACGATGCCGACCAGGTCCACGCCGGGGTTCGTGTAGAAGTTGGCGTCTTCGGTGGCGATGGTCGCCTGCCGACAGTAGAGAGGGATTTCCTCCAGCGGCACCGGCGTGTGGCGGCCAGCGTGGGGGTCGGCGATCTCGTAGAGCAGCCGGCCGTGACGGTCGAGGATGCGGGAGGAGGCGCCGCTCTGATGGGCGTAGAGGGTGTCGGGCGAGGGGAGATCGGCCAGCAGCCAGTGAGCGACCAGCAGGCCTGCGCCAACTGCGGCGGCCAACAGAGCCGCCAGTGTCCATAACGCGATTCTTCTGCTCATTGCCAACGCAAGTTTCCCCGTCTGGCCCATCTGACACTTTGTCTATGGCTGCCCCGTAGGGTTTCCGTAGGGTAACCGTCGGATTCGCGTCAAGTCTTGTATGGGCGGTTGTGGTATGATAGGCTCAGAGTCAGGGGCAGTATCTCTTCTTCTCCTCCTTTGACGAGAGCCGGGGGTAAGGCAAAAGGCCGGGCGGCGGCACCTCCGGCTCTCGGCGCGTCTGGGGGCCGGTTTCACCCCGCCACAGCAGCGCAGCCTCCAGGCGAGCCTGGAAACGGTAAAGCAGCGCCGCCAGAGCGACCCCGCCGACGACCAACACCCCCCAACCCCACCACGGCAACGCCGTCAGGTTGGCCCCCACCCAGCAGGCAGCCGCCAGTCCCGGCAGCCGACCCAACGCGCAAAGGGCCAGCATCCGCGGAATAGAGAGCGGCGTCAGGCCGACGACGAAGCAGATCAGGTCGTCGGGCAGGAACGGCAGGAGAAAGACGAGGAAGAAGAAGGCCGGTCCCTGCCGTCGGGCAATCCCTTCCCACCGCGCCAACCGCTCCGGCTCCACCAGGCGCATCACCAGCGGACGCCCGAGCCTCCGCGCCAACCCCATCGCCAACGCCGAGCCTGCCGTCACGCCAATCAGGCTGTAGAGGGTCCCCAGGGCTACACCGTAGAGATAGCCATTAGCCCAGCCCAAGACATGCCCGGGGACAGGGGCCAGCAACACCTGGGCGACGTTGAGCAGGATGCTGACCAGCGGTCCCCACAGGCCAAAGTCGGCCAGCCAGGACTGTACCGCTTCCCGCTGTGAGAGCAGCCGGTAGAGGTCGTCCCCCCACGCTGCTACCGCCAGGAGGAAGAGCAAGGTACAGGCCAGCGACAACGTGCGACGACCACTCACCCCCCAGGCTCCTGTCGCAGGTCGCGCAGCCGCAGGCTGGCCAGCAACCCCAGGCTCACACCGCCAGCGGTGATGGCGAAGAGAAGAGGGTAGGAGGTCGCCCGCAGCAGCACGCCGCCCAGGAAGGAGACCGGCATCAGCACACCGGCCAGGGTGTTGGACAAACCCACGTAGAGGGCGCGCTGGTCGGGCGGGGCGATCTCCAGAAGGTAGTTGAAGTGGCCGGTCATCAATGAGCCGTTGTACACTCCCAGGAAGACGTAGACCAGCAGGTAGGTCAGAGGGAGCGCCGCCTGTCCCGTCAGGTGGATGGCCAGCGCCAGCAGCGGGCTGGCCAGCGCGGTGATGCAGGATAGGAGAATGACCGGGCGCGGGCCACGTCGCGTGCCCAGCCAGCCCAGCCCAATACCCCCGATGACCCCGCCGATCATCTGCGCCGAGACGAAGCGGCCGTTGATCCCTTCTGGCAACCCCATCACCTGGGTGGCATGGAGGGTGTAGAAGGAGGAAGCCAGGCCCATCAGGCCGGCCAGCCAGCGCACCCCCATCAGCAGACGAAAGTCGCGGTCGCTCCCCCAGACCTGGCCCAGTTGCCTCAAGACCTGACGCAGCGGGAGCGGTTCCCGGTCTGCCTCTCCTTCTGCCAGCGGCTCGCGGATGAGGGTGAGCGCGATCACCGAAGGGACGTGGGCAGCAGCGGACAGGGCGAACAGCAGGGCGTAGTTGTTGGGGAAGGGTAAAGCCGCGCTCTGGAGCACCCGCTCCACCAGCAGGCCGGCCAGGATGCCCAGGGAGTTGCTGAGCAATTGCCCGCTGCCGATAAGGCGGGCGCGGCGGTCCAGCGGGATCGCCCGCGCCAGGATGTCGAACCAGGCCACCGAGGCGATGCCGTCCAACACAGTGAAGAGGCCCAGACTCAGGAAGAGGACGGTCAGCATCGCTGTGGGGTAATCGGTCAGGCGAGCCCAGGTGACCACCGCCAGCAGCAGGAACAACGGTCGCCCGGCGTAGATGGAAGCAATCAGGTAGGGTTTGCGGCGCGGACGGCGGCTCATCAGCGCCGCTACCCCCATCTGTGGCAGCAGCCAGCCGGCGGAGAAGACCGTGTTGATCATGCCGATCAGGGGTTCGGAGTCGGTCAGTTCGTGGACAAACGCCGGCAGCACCGTGCTGAGGTTGACGAAGGAGAAGGCCACGCCGAAGAAGACGTAGTCGGTCAGAAAAGCGATGAAGTTGTGTCGGAAATGAGGGGGAAGCGTGCCTTCCCCAGCGGTGTTCGTCAAGATGCACCTCCTGTGGTCCGGAGTGTACCACGATCCGGTGCTGAGTCAAAGTGATCATCTTGCGGTTCGAGAAAAGGCCTGCCTGAGCGGTTCAGATCCCTCTAAGGCCCTGGCGCGCTCTGCGGGTATCTGAAGCAGTGGGACGCCCCGCCCGCCATGCTCTTGCCGGGCCTGTGACCCGCACAGTTCGTAGGACAACTGCGAGCAGTTGTCCTACGCCGCCAAGCAATGGGGAATGGTTTGGACACCTGCCGTTGCTGTGCTATAATCTTGATTATGACGCCGATCACCCGCCGACAGTTCCTCAAGGCCTCCGGCACGGCGTTGCTGGCAGGCCTTCTGCCCGCCTCACGGCTTTTCCCTCTCGCGCGCCCGCACAACAGGGGAGCGGTGCGCATGGGCCGCGCCATTCACACCGTCACCCTCTACGACGCCGCCCAACCCGGCGCGGAGGCTCTGGGCCACTGGACGCGCGACCAGTGCTTCGTCATCACCGGTGAGGTGCGCGCCCCTGGCCTGAACTCTTACAACGACCTGTGGTACCAGACTCCCGGTGGGTATGTCTTCTCTGCCTGGGTGCAGCCGCTGTGGGTCTGGCCGCCGCAACCCCCCATCCTGGACGTGGGCGAGTGGGGTTTCTGGGGAGAGGTCTGCGCTCCCTACACCGATGCGCGTAAGGAGCCACACCCCGAAGCCGCCGTGGCTTACCGCTTCTACAACGGCACCACCTACCACGTGGTGGATATCGCGTTCGACGACCTGGGGAACCCCTGGTACAAGGTCTACGACGAGTTGCCGCCGCCGACCTACCAGTGGGTGTTGGCCCGCGACATCCGGCGCATTCCCCGCCAGGAACTCCTGCCCATTCACCCCTTCGCCGGGGCCAAGCGCATCGAGGTGGACCTGAGCCGGCAGCGCGTCACCTGTTATGAGGGGGCGCAGGTGGTCTTCTCGACGCCATGCGCTTCGGGCATCGGGGGGCGCACGCTGGAAGATGGGACGGTGCAGGACCTCGGCACCCCAACCGGCGAGCATGCGGCGATACTGAAGCAGGTCTCCCGCCACATGAGTAACCGGTATAACCCCGAGGACCCCACATCCGTGCCACCGCCGCCGGGGGACCTGTTCGACCTGCCGGGTGTGCCGTGGAACACCTTCTTCGACCAGAGCGGGACGGCCATCCACGGCACCTACTGGCACAACGACTTCGGCGTGCCGCGCAGCCACGGCTGCGTCAACGTCTCCATTGACGCGGCGCGTTGGATTTACCTCTGGACCTACCCCATTGGCGGGGCGGAGGATGACTTCGTGATGGGGGATTTCCGGGTGGGGACGCCGATCGTCATCTTCTAGTCGGCGGGTTGAGCAGGGGCGGAGCACTGCTCCGCCCCTGTGGCTTTCCCTGGCGACGCCGCAATACGACAACCCCTGAACCCTCCCGCAGGTTAGAAGGTGGACCGTCACCCTCTCGCGCCCGCTGGATTGTGATCCGACGAAGTCATGCTATAATCCCGCCGCGACCCTTGTGGCCAAGGAGGACAGATGAGCAAGCCTCACAACTGGCATAGCCTGAGCGTAGAACGGGCTGCACAGGAGTTGCAGACCGACCTCTCTGTCGGCCTGAGCGGCGAAGAGGCGCAGCGCAGACAGGTGCATTATGGCTTCAACGAACTGGCCGAACGGCCCAGGCCGGGTTTCCTGCGTCTCCTGTTTGACCAGTTCAACAACTTCCTGATCCTGATCCTTATCGCCGCAGCCCTCATCTCCCTGGCCCTTGGAGAGGTTGAAGAAGCGGTAGCGATCGTGCTGATCGTCATCCTCAATGCGGTGCTCGGAGTGGTCCAGGAACAGCGGGCGGAGGAGGCGCTCGCGGCCCTCGAGAAGATGGCGGCGCCGGAGGCGCGGGTGCTGCGCGACGGCCACCGCGTCACCGTGCCAGCGCGAGAGTTGGTCCCCGGTGACGTGGTCTTCCTCGAGGCCGGCAACTACGTCCCCGCTGACATGCGTCTGGTGGAGAGCGTCAACCTGCGGGTGGACGAGGCCTCGCTGACCGGCGAGTCGGTGGGGGTCGAGAAGCATGCCGAAGCGGCCTTGCCAGAGGATGCCCCCCTGGGCGACCGCGTCAACTGCGCCTTCATGGGCGCCACGGTCACCTACGGGCGGGGCACAGGGCTGGTCACCAACACCGGCATGCAGACCCAGATCGGCCTGATCGCGGAGATGATCCAATCCTACGAGGAAGAAGCAACCCCCCTGCAGCGTCGTCTCGACCAGTTAGGCCGCTGGCTGGGTTGGGGGGCGCTGGCGATCTGTGCCCTGGTCTTCATCGTCGCTGTGGTGCGGGACACGGAACTGGCGCTGCTGTTCCGCAGCGGGCCCGCTGCCTACTTCGCCCGATACACGGAGATGGTCGTTGAACTGTTCCTCACCGCGGTCAGCCTGGCCATCGCCGCGGTGCCGGAGGGACTGCCGGCGGTGGTGACGATCTGCCTGGCGCTGGGGATGCGCGAGATGGTGCGCCGCAACGCCCTCATTCGGCGTCTGCCGGCGGTGGAGACGCTGGGTTCGGCCACTACCATCTGCTCCGATAAGACCGGCACGCTGACGCAGAACCAGATGACCGCCGTGCGTCTCTATGTGGCCAACCTGCGCCTGGATATCTCTGGAGAAGGGTACCAGACCTCTGGCAGTTTCAGCAACTATGGTACGCCAGTTGACCCGCACACGAACTCCGAGGCGCGGGCGCTGCTGATCGGCGGGCTGTTGTGCTCCGACGCCCAACTGGAGAAGGACGGGGATGGCTACCGCATGGTCGGCGATCCCACAGAGGGGGCGCTGGTCGTGGCCGCAGCCAAAGCCGGACTGTGGCGGGAGGAGGTCGAGCGACGACTGCCGCGTGTGGCCGAGATCCCGTTCGATTCCGACCGCAAGCGCATGACGACCATCCACCTGCTGAGCAATCAGTCGGTGGAGGGTGAAGACGACCTGAACGAGGTGGCTGAACCGCGCGGCTACGTGGCCTACGTCAAAGGCGCGCCGGACGTCATCCTCCCGCGCTGCCACAGCATTCTGGAGAACGGGGTCAACGTCTCCCTCACACCTGCCCGTCGCCAGCACATTGAAAACGTCAATCGTGACCTGGGCGGCGAGGCGTTGCGCGTGCTGGCGGTGGCCTACCGGATGCTGGACACCCTGCCCGAGAGCCTGGATGCGGAAACCGTGGAGCAGGACCTGACGCTGATCGGTCTGGTGGCGATGATTGACCCGGCCCGGCCAGAGGTGCGCCCGGCAGTGGAGAAGGCCCACCGCGCCGGCATCCGTTCGATGATGATCACCGGGGACTACCCCGATACAGCGCGGGCTATCGCCGAGCAGATCGGCCTGTTGCGCCCCAATGGAGAGGTGGTGAGCGGGGCGGAACTGAACCAGATGACGGATGAGGAACTGGTGGAGCGCATTGACCGGGTGGACGTCTTCGCCAGAGTCAGCCCACAACACAAGGTGCGCATCGTCGAGGCGCTGAAGGCGCGCGGTCAGGTGGTGGCGATGACCGGCGACGGCGTGAACGACGCGCCGGCGCTCAAGCGGGCGGACATCGGCGTGGCGATGGGCATCACCGGCACCGACGTCTCCAAAGAGGTGGCCGATATGGTGCTCACCGACGACAACTACGCCTCCATCGTCTCCGCCATCGAACAGGGGCGCATCATCTACTCCAACATCCGCAAGTTCGTCTACTACCTGCTCTCCTGCAACATGGCGGAGATCATGGTCATCTTCCTGGTGACCCTGACCGGCGAGCGTCCGCCGTTGACGCCGATCCAGTTGTTGTGGCTCAATCTGCTCACCGACGGCGCGCCAGCGCTGGCGCTGGGGTTGGAGAAAGGGGACCCCGACATCATGGATCAGCCGCCGCGCCCGCCGAAGGAGCCGGTGATCAACCGGCCCATGGTGCGCGGTATCGTGGTGCAGACCATTGCGATCACCGTGGCAGTGTTGATCGCCTTCTTCGTTGGGCTGCGGTGGGGCAATGGCCACCAGGAGTTGGCGCACACGATGGCCTTTGTCACCCTCTCGGCCTCGGAACTGCTGCGGGCCTACACGGCGCGCTCCGAGCGGGTGCCGCTGTTCAGGCTGGGGCTGTTCACCAACCGCTTCATGCAGTATGCAGTGCTGGCCTCGTTCGTGCTGATGCTGGCCGCGGTGTACGTGCCTTTCCTGCGCCCCGTGTTCGACACAGTGCCGCTGGGGGCGCGCGAGTGGCTGCTGATCGCGCCGCTGTTCTTCATCCCGGCAGTTGTGGCAGAGGTCAACAAGGGGCTGGCGGAATGGGCCGCCCGCCGGGCCCGCAGGGCCGACCGGTAGAGGCAACCTTCGGACCACAGACCGCAGACCACGGCCCATGGGCCGAAGACGGTGTGACCATCAGCCAGCGCTTGGGTCGCGTGCCGTTCTACGTCGTCGTCACCGTGGAGGGCGGGAAGAGCGTCTCGCACGAGACCTGCAGCAAGATGGGCCACGCCCAGTTCGCCGTCTGGAGCAGGCCGGCATCCGGGCGGTGATCACCGACATCGCCGAGACTGGTCAGGTCGTGCAGGCGTACATCGAAGGGCGACTGGTGGATCACGCCGAACTCCTGCACTGAGGCACCGGCAGACGCTATCTGCTGAAGTTTGTCCTGCCCCCGACCGGCGCGATCCTGCTGGTCGGGGGGCAGCGATCTGTGGACTGGCAACCCTCCCATCCGCCGCGGCGCATGTCTTCACGGTCAACCCCGGCGGCGTGGTCAACAACCGTGGGGGCGCAGCACCGCTGCGCCCCTTTGTTTTGCACTGGTATCGGCCTGTGCTATACTTTCGGCAGAGCCGGCCGTGCGTCTGTGGCCGAGATGGGCGGGTGGCTTTCCCCGTCACCGCGCCTTTCAGGACGAGGCGAAGGGGGCGGTAGCACAGGATTCAATCCTGTGCCACGCTGCGCCTTTCAGATGAGTTGATGGCGGCAAGTTTACGAGCTGGACTTGCGTTTTCGGGAGTTGAGGCTTCAGCCGGCCCGGCTAAAGCCTCGACTCCACTACGAGATGTAGATTCGCCAGACTCCAGTTTGCGAGGATAATGACGTTGCCGTGATACCCGGTTCGACCACATCGGCAGGAAGGCGTTTGCTATGAACAGAGATGCATCGCTTTTAGGCCGTAGATTTGATTCACAAAGGAGCATTGTTGAATTCCTGGAAGATTGGGGCTATCAGGTCGAGTCCACCCCCTGGGACATCTCTGACCTGCCCGACCGCGCCCGAGAAGTGATCGGCTCCATGTCCCTCGTCTCTCACTATGACGATGGAGCGTCGCCTTTCCAGGTCTTTCTTATCGAACTCAATGTGCCTCCTCAAGTTAGGCGCATCCGTCGCACGGACCTGCGGATCGTCCTGGAGCCTTTCTACCGCCGTTATCCTCAAGGCGACTACCTGTTCATCTTTGCCCTGCCCAATTATGCCAGCGTGGCCCTGGTCAGTCCAAAACGCATTCGCGGCGAACTTCGTCCGCCTGAAGGCTCGACTCCCGCAAGTATGGGAGTCGCGGCTTTAGCCGGTCGTCCGCCTGAAGGCTCGACTCCTGCAAGTATGGGAGTCGAGGCTTTAGCCGGAACACCGGAGACTTTCGGCACGACCTTCAAACTGCAACTGCGTATCCTCACTCTTGATCCCCGTCGCCTCTACCACACCGATTGCTGGGTGCTGGAGCAGATTCGCCTGGGGCCGGAAGATCAAACCGCCCAGACCATCTGGCAGAAGCACCTGGCCGCTTTTGATGTCGAACGGGTCACCCGCCGGTTCTACGAGGGATACAAGACGGCATTGGCTATGCTCAAGGCAGAGCTAGCCGCCCAGCGTTGGGTCGGAGCGACGCCTGCCCAGGTGCACGCCTTCGCCCAGCAACTTCTCAATCGCCTTATGTTCCTTTACTTTGTGCAGAAAAAAGGCTGGCTACGCTGGAACGGCGAGCCTGATCCCAACTATCTGCGCATTCTGTGGGAACGCTACGGCGACGGGAAGCAAACGGGCGACGGTGGCTTCTACAGGTGGTTGCAGGCCCTCTTCCTGGATGCGTTCAACAACCATCGGGCGGCCGTAGCCGCCAATCCCGCTCTGCCCGAAGAGGTGCGTGCCTCTTTCCTGGGGATGCCCTTCCTCAACGGCGGCCTGTTTGAGCGGAACGAGCTGGACAACCTGGGCCTCTCCGTCCCCGATGCCTTCTTCGTCCAACTGTTCGACCGCTTCCAGGGTGAGGAACCCGGCTTCCTGGAGCGCTACAACTTTACCGTGGACGAGAGCACGCCGCTGGACGTAGAGGTGGCCGTTGACCCGGAGATGCTGGGCAAGGTCTACGAGTCGTTGGTGGCAGAGGAAGAACGGCATGCCGCGGGCATCTTCTACACTCCCCGTGAGGAAATTGACTACATGTGCCGCCTCTCGCTCATCGAGTACCTCCACGAGCGGACCGGCTACCCCAAAGACGATCTGATCCCGCTGGTGATGGAACCGCAGCGGTTGCTGGACACCCCCGAAGATGGCTTGGTCGCCTTCGGCGGCCTTTCCCAGACCAGGCAGCACGAGGCGTTGCGGGCCGTGGAGAAGGCGCTGCATCAGGTGCGGGTGGTGGACCCGGCCGTCGGGTCCGGGTCGTTCCTGGTGGGGATGATGAAAGCGCTGGCCGGGATCCAACAGGCCATTGCCCAGAGACTGGAGCGCAAGCGGTTCAATGAGTTCGATCTCAAGCGGCGCATCATCATGGAAAACCTGTACGGGGTGGACGTGAAGGACTGGGCAGTGCGGGCCTGTGAGTTGCGGCTGTGGCTGTCGCTGACCATTGAGGCCGGGGAGCAGCAGATCGGCCTGTACACCAACCCGGTGTTACCGAAACTCTCCTTCCGCGTGCGCCAGGGAGACAGCCTGGTGGAGGAAGTGGCCGGGGTGCCGCTGGCCATGCGCGGCGCCCAGGCCGTGCCGACCGCACTCCAGCGGCGGCTGGCCCGCCTGGCTCAGGAGAAGGCCGATTTTTTTGCCGGGCGAGGCCTGCGCAAGTCTGACTACATCGAGAAAGAAGAGCAGCACCTGCTGGTCCAGTTTCTCAACGAGCGTATTCACGAAGTCCAACGGCAGATGGATGCCCTGCGGCGTGGACCTGTTGGCACGCAACCGGAACTGGGTCTGGAAGGTGTCGCTCCCAGGGGCAGGAGCAGGGCAGACGAGGAGGCTGAAACCCGTCGGCGGGCGCGGATCAAAGCCCTGGAGGATCGCCGCCAGGAACTGATCCAGGCCCGCACGCAACTGACCACCGGCAAGACGCCACCCTTTTTCGTCTGGGAAGTAGGCTTTGGCGAGGTGTTCGCCGAGAAGGGCGGCTTTGACATCTGCATCGGCAACCCGCCGTATGTGCGCCAGGAGGAGATTGGCCCGCCGACCGAGAACCCTGATGATTATGATGTAGATGAATGGCGGATCCACAAACAGGACTACAAAGACTGCCTGGCGCGGGGTGTTCAGGCGTTATGGGGCAATGCGGCCAGGGTGGATCGCAAGAGTGACCTCTACGTCTACTTTTACTATGCCGGCCTCTCCCTGTTGCGGGAAGGCGGCGTCTTTTGCTTCATCAATTCCAATTCCTGGCTGGATGTGGGCTACGGGGCCGGCCTCCAGGAGTTCCTGCTGCGCCGGATGCGGGTGTTGCAGATCGTGGATAACCTGGCCGAGCGCTCCTTTGCCCAGGCCGACATCAACACCGTCATCGTCCTGCTGCAGCGGCCCAAAGCCGACGGCCCTCAATGGGAGCACGTGGCGCGGTTCATCGCCTACCGGAAGCCGTTTGAGGAGGTGCTGACCCTCCCCAACCTGCTGGCCATCGAGCGGACGACCCAGGTCACCCGCACCGACGACCTGCGGCTCTACCCCATCGCCCAGCGGGACTTGTTGCTGGACGGGGCCGAACTTCCCGAGGAGGCCGAACAGGCGGCCATGGACTTTGCCGCCCTGGAGACCCTGAATTACCAGGGCGGCAAGTGGGGCGGCAAGTTCCTGCGCGCTCCGGACATCTTTTTCACCATCCTGGAGAAGGGCAGGGGGAAGCTGGTGCGGTTGGGGGAGATTGCCGAGGTGCGCTTTGGCATCAAGACGGGTGCCAACGAGTTCTTTTACCTGGAGCCTACAGGCCAGCCCGCCCCTGAGGGGCTTGTCCACGTGCGCAACGGGGCGGGGTGGGAGGGCTATTTGGAGGCGGAGTTCCTGAAGCCTGTCATCAAGAGCCCTCGTGAAGTGCGCCGCATCGTTGTTCGCCCCGAAGAGCTGCGCTACAGGGTCTTTATGTGCCACAAATCCAGGGGCGAACTTCGCCACGGCGGGCAAACCCACGCCCTGGCCTATATCGAGTGGGGCGAACGGCAAGGTTATGATGACCGCCCCTCTTGTCGAGGTAGGCCAAAGTGGTGGGACTTGGGGGATGGAATCAATGATGCAGTTGCTTTTCCAGAGCGACATCAAATCAGGTTTTTCCTGCTTTACAATCCTGCCCAGGTCCTTCTCAACAAAAGCTTCTATGGCGTTAAAGCAAGAAACAACAACCTTATAGCCGCCCTTGCTATGTCTCACCTCTTACAACTATCGGCAGAACTTGTAGGACGGACACCAGGCGGAGGTGGTGGACCACTTGATATTGATGTCTGGATGGCCGACGATTGCTTGATTGTCCAGCCGTCCTCTCTAACTGCCGCTCAGCGTGACCAATTA